>CAZFAJ010000001.1:0-82203 GCA_964517005.1 uncultured Balneolaceae bacterium
GGTTTTTATCCTGTTTTTAAATTCGAAAGAATTTGATCTTTTCAACTTACAGGCAGGTAATCATATTCAGATCTTCTCTTTATGCAGTGTACTTGCACTTGAGTTAATTCTCATCCGGTCGTTACGGCCAGCACATTCGCGATTTCCCTATCCTTTTGTTTTTGCGCCTTATCTCGCATATGCAACAATTCCCTTTATGTTTTCTACAATAAATTTATACCTGTTAACCACTGCAATATTAGGAGGGGGGGCACTGATTGTTTCATTTCTTCTTATACCCGGATTAATTCAGAGAATTAAAACAACCGGATTTCTTTTAACCGGCATTCTTTTGCTGACAGTGGCATACCTATTTCAAATATTGCAAATGTTATACACAGTTTCTGAATCCTGGATCACAGATGTTCCATTTGCTTTCGGAATGGTGTTAGTATCTGTTCCCGTTAGTGAAATTTTAAATCATAAAACTCAAATTAGATAAGTACCTGATGTCATTACAAAAAGGCGACAAAGCACCTGATTTTACATTAAAAAACGCAGAAGGTAATGATGTTTCATTGTCAGAATTGAGAAAAGGAAGTGATGTAGTGCTTCTTTTTTTTCCTCTGGCGTTTACAAGCGTCTGTACGGACGAAATGTGTCATATGCGTGATAATATGAAATTATACAACTCTTTAAATGCACGGGTTGCAGGTATTAGCGTAGATAGTTTTTTTACGCTCAAGGAGTTTAAAAAGTCACAAAATCTAAATTTCACTCTTTTAAGTGATTTTAATAAGGATGTTTCGGAAGCATACAATTCTCTATATGATGATTATTTTGGAATGAAGGGAGTATCTAAGCGTTCAGCATTTCTTATAGGAACAGATGGGTATATAAAATATTCTGAAGTATTAGAAGATTCCGGAAAACTTCCGGATTTCGATGCTATAGTTAACTCCATTTCCTGAATAAAAAAACATCTATTAGCTAAATAGCAGGGGGCAATAACAACTGACAATTTTTTATAAAGTAAACAGTATTATAACTTTACATAATATATATTATACGCTACTTATTCATGAGTGAAAATATGATCTGGATGGATGCCCTTACTTTTACAGGCCTGCCGCGCTGTAAACCGGGCGTAAATTTAACTTCCTGGATAACTCTCAGTGCCTCTTCATCGCAACCGTACCCAATGCCACGCAACACAACGGGATTTGTTACTTCTCCTTTTTCATTAATCACAAACTGAAGAGTAACCTTGCCCCCGACATTATTTTTTAAGGCAGAATCGGGATATCTGAGTTTTTGATACAGAGTAGATATACCGCCAATCATTTCCGGCATCTGTTCTACACTTATAAATATTTCATCCTCACTCTCATTTTCATTATCAGTCTCCATTTCAGGCGGTCTGGACGGCACTTCCAATTTTTGAGTTAAATTTAATTCGGTGTCAAGGTCAATCTCTACATCTGCAATAATTTCATCGTTTGGTACTTCTACAGGAACAGGTGGCCTTGGTGGCGGTGGCGGAGCAGTTTCCTGACGTGTTTGCTCAATTTCTTCCATCTGAACAATTTCATCTGTAACTGTATATTCAATCTCTTCCTGCTGAGGATAAAAATCAATTTTGAATAACGTAATACTGATTAAAAGTGAAAGGATTAAACCAATCTCCACATTTATGTAATAGTAATTTCGAAGTTCGTTAGCTTTTCGGATATTTGATCTTAAGTTTTTCATAGTAATTACACCAATTTATTTTAGATAGCAAAATTTATAATTTTATATAGATAACGATACGGGATTTCACACCCGCATCGTTGTTTGGTGTCATTTGCTATTTTTAGATTTAGCCAGGCTGAATGTCACAGGAATGCTGTAGCGAACCTTTACAGGTCTTCCACGCTGCATCCCTGGTGAAAATTTAGCCTGTTGTACTGCTCTGACCGCTTCTTTATCACATCCTCCTCCAATTCCTCTAACTACAAAAGGATCAACCACATTACCCTTTTTATCTATAACAAACTGAACAATAACTCTCCCTTCAATTCCAGCCATCCGGGCAATTTCCGGATAATGCAGATTTTCCATTACAGACGAGATACCACCGATTAACTCGGGCATTTTTTCTACTACTACAAATATTTCATCTTCAACCTCTTCCTCTTCTTCTTTTTTAACCGGAGGTGGCGGTGGCACATCCAATCTGTCCGAGAAGTTCAATTCCGTATCAAAGTCTATCTGCTCATCAATCAGAATTTCATCGTTTGGAACTTCAACAGGAACAGGTGGCCTTGGCGGCGGAGGCGGAGCTGCTTCCTGGCGTGTTTGTTCAATTTCTTCGATCTGAACAATTTCATCAGTTACTGTATATTCAATCTCTTCCTGTTCAGGATAGAAATCGATTTTGAATAACGTAATACTGATTAAAAGTGAAAGGATTAAGCCGATCTCAATATTTATGTAATAGTATTTTTTGAGATAATTTTGATTGCGAATATACCGAATTGGAGATTTCATAACACCCTCCTTTTATTTGCGGTCAGTAATTATTAATGACTTCCTTTTATTATAATTTAACACATTATAACATAAAGGTAAATATATTTATAAGATAAATTTGTCTTATATATCTATCTATCGCTACTATAAAAGAGTATGTTATCTTATTATATTATCTGTAGCAGTCACCAATCCGGACTCTTTCGTTATTTGAGAATAAATTCAGAAAATTGTTTTAAAAGCTATATCTCAATTTCAATTTCAAATCGCCCTTCTGAATTGCTTTCCAGCTCAATTTTATCAAGAATAGCATCACTGTTTAATGCTTCATCCAAAAGATAATACCCACTCTCTTCACTTTTGTGAATTTTCCCGGAAACTCTGTTTGTATCAATAACCAATAGCAGAACCTTTTTTCTGCCTGTAAATTTAGAATTTGCCATAGATTCTATAGCCTCCGGAGAAATTAACTGAATGCTTCCGGCAGAATCAAAGTTCTCCGGTTTAAACCTTCCGTTTTGATTATTCTCCATCCATTTTCTTTTTGTTACCAGATAGAATAGTAATTCGGGAGCCATTTTTATTTATTTTTTTGATTGATTGCCAAGTGCATAAGAGCATCACCCTTGTGAACAATTGGGTTATTGTTCAATCCAATTATCCTGCCTTTACTGTTTGAAATTATTTTAAAACTCTCTTGGCCAAACGGATCTGTAATCCAGCCAAGTAACTGTCTCTTTTCCACAAAATTGCCCAGTTCAATATTTGGTTTAAAAAGCCCGGCATATTTAGCTCTTATCCAGCTGCTTTTTTCATATATGAGCGTTTCGAATTCAGGTCCGGGTGCATTCTCTATCATACTAAGGTGCTTCATCAATCGAAGAGTCCCAGTCACTCCAAGATTTATTCCCAATTCATCAAATCTCAGAGATTCTCCGGTTTCATAAACAAGAATGTGTTTTTTCTTTTTAAATGCGGCTTTTCGAAATGATTTTTCAATTAATGAAGAGTGCATAATAACCGGTGGTGAAAAGGCATTTGCCAGTTCCACGTTTTTTTCGATGTCAAACGTACATCTGAGTTGCGGATAATTTGCACGGCTGGCTCCACCGGTATGAAAATCTATACCGATATTGATATGCGGTATAATCTCAGTCATTACTGTGTAAGCTACAAGATTTGCAAGCGAACCCGTTTTTTTACCCGGAAAACTTCGGTTGATATCCTTGCCGTCAGGCACACCGCGGACATTTTGAATAAAACCGTAAATATTGACAAGAGGAATAGCAATAATTGTTCCTTTTTTAAGAATATTGAAATTGTGAGTAAGAATTCTCCGGATAATTTCAATACCATTTATTTCATCGCCATGCAGACCTCCCGTCAAAAGCAAAACAGGCCCGTCATCAGCTGCCCTAACTATTTTGACCGGCAAATCAATAACTGTATGGGTTGGCAAACGAGCAATACTCAGATTCAGATTTACAGATTCACCCAAACCAATATTGGTATTGTTAATTTTAATTGTGTCAGGCATTTATTTTAACGTTTTTACGCCTTTTTCGCTGCTTCAATGATTTTACCTTTTTCTCTATATAGTCAATAACCTCAGCGGCAATATCTTTACCTGTAGATTTTTCAATCCCTTCAAGGCCTGGAGAAGAGTTTACTTCCAATACAAGAGGCCCTCTTTTTGACTGTAATAAGTCTACCCCGGCTATCGCAAGCCCCATAGCTTTGGCAGCACGTAGTGCAACTTCCCTCTCTTTTCTGCTTAATTTAATGATCTCACCCGAGCCGCCCTGGTGCAGATTTGATCTGAACTCACCCTCTTTACCTTGTCTCTTCATCGCGCCAACAACTTTATTATCCACAATGAATGCCCTGATATCTGCACCCTTTGCTTCTTCAATAAATTCCTGAACAATTATACGAGCTTTCATACTGTGAAATGCATCAATTATCGATTCGGCAGCTTTGAGTGTAGGTGCAAGAACAACACCGTAACCTTGCGTTCCTTCCAACAATTTTACAATAAGCGGGGCTCCCCCAACACTTTCAATAATCTTTTTAACCTCTTTAGAATAGTTCGTAAAAACTGTTTTTGGAAGTCCGACATTTGCCCTTGCAAGTATTTGGAGGCTCCGGAGTTTATCTCTTGACCGGACAAGTGCCTGAGACTCGACTGCTGCAAATACATTCATCATTTCAAACTGCCGGACAACGGCAGCACCATAAAAAGTAACAGATGCTCCAATTCTCGGGATCACAGCATCAATACGTTCAACTTTTTCTCCCTGGAAATAAATACAGGGATTATCTTGTTCAATCACGATATCACATTTCAAATGATCTAACACAACCGCTTCATGTCCTCTGTTTTCAATTGTTTGAATGAGTCGTTGAGTTGAATAAAGTGTTTTATTTCTGGATAATATTAAAATCCTTAATTTACTATCAGGCATATATATAAATTAATCAGTTAAAAATTTTTTTGACACGTCTACAATGAATTTATTATGCAAAAATTTTCGGCCAATCAGTACCGGATACTTCATATTTGTACGATCAGCGAGAGTCAATTCAATCGTATAGGCTCGATTCAATATGTTCATTTTTGTTTTTACAGCCACCCGTTCTTCAATAATTCCGTTTGAGCTTTTTACTTTCCTGACATTTTTAACAACACTGGTATAGAGGGTTTTCTCATACTCCGGATGATCAGGGTCTAATAAATAAAATCTAACCATATGAACATTATTATCCGTGTACTGTTCAACATGGTGACAGTGAAGACTGGATGTATAAGCACCGGTATCTATTTTGGCATCCAGGCAGATGATGTTCCACTCGGGAAAATCTATATGTTCAAGCCTTCCGATTACTTTGACAGCAAATGATTTTTGACTTTTTTTCATCAGGCGAAAAAGATAACAATAAAATTTATTTTCAATTGAAAAGCTTTCATTATTTTATTTCAAATCCGGGAAATTCTGAATTAGACAAATAAAAATGAAACACATTTATTTATCAATACCAATTATAGCCGTTGGCTTTCTGATCCAATCGGTTACAGTATCACATAAAGCTGATAATGCATCCACACTTTCTACATTATGGATACAAAACGCAGCTGAATACAAGGCATTGTCTCGTCAGACTTATTATACAGCGGAGCGTTTTTTACAATATGCACTCGATGATGACCAATGGACAGCATCGCTTGAACAAGGTGAAAATTACGAAAACCTCCCTCCTGCGATCGTTTTGGACGTTGATGAAACAGTTCTGGATAATTCCTATTACCAGGCAAGATTGATCCTGAACAACGAATCTTTTTCACCTGATACCTGGAATCAGTGGGTGAATGAAACACAAGCCACTGCCATTGAAGGTGCTGTTTCGCTGACCAATTTCGCCGATTCTCTTGGAATAAAAATCTTTTATGTAACGAACAGAGATGTTTCAACTGAAAAGGAGACAATTGAAAATCTTCGAAAGATCGGTTTTCCGCTATCGGATAATATCAGAACCGTCTTAACAAATGGAGCACGTAAAGACTGGACCAGCGCAAAAACGGAACGGCGTAAATGGATTGCAGGACGTTATCGCATTTTGATGTTGTTTGGAGATGACCTGAATGATTTTTTGTACGCTAAAAACACCACAATGGATGAGCGCGATCAAATGGTAGCTGAGCATAGTGATAAATGGGGATATCAGTGGTTTATGTTACCCAACCCGGTGTATGGATCCTGGGAACGGGCACTTGTAAATTTTGAATCTGTCTCCACAGAGAAAAAAAAGGATCACTGGCTCGATCATTTACAAACTTTAGATTAATTTTTCTGTTCTTTCTCTTGTGGCAAAAGCGCACAGAGTAATTTTGTTTTCAGGGGGCTGACATAGGATCCATAACTGGCAACCAGGTACTTTTTTTCATTACCGGGTGTTTTAATCACATAAAGAGTGGACTCATCCCCCGGGTCTGTACCCGAATCAAAACTAAAAGTATCAATAATTTCCATCTGATCAACCTGCGAAAGGTATGTATTCACGATCTCTTCATCCTCGTGTTTTATGATGTTCTCAATCCCTTTTTCTTTCAGATCTTCAATGGCATCAGCTAAATCTTTGTACATATAATCTCCTTTCTTTTAATTTAACGATTTTTGTCTTGGAAAACTGTATCTGCACAAATCAACTTTGATCCACAATTGCAAATGTTATGGCTGCTACTAATAACAACGAAAATACTGTGAATCAGTTAACATATAATTATAACAAAAAACAGATTAGGATCATTTAAATCAGAATCTGAAAAATGTTTTTACCTTACGTAAGTTTAATCCCTCAGATGAAAACTGTATCATAGCTTATATCCCAATAAAACGATTCAATTCATAATCAATGTTCAAAAACTTGCCACGCCCTATTGCACTGGTGGATGAAAGCCGCTGCAAAAAAAATATTCAACGGATGAGCCGCAAGGCTGAAGAACTGCAGCTTACATTTCGGCCTCATTTTAAAACTCATCAGTCACTTGAAATTGGTAAATGGTTTAAGGATTACCCAATTGATGGTATTACTGTGTCCACACCTGAGATGGCCGGTTATTTCGCTGCCGGCGGATGGAAGGATATTACAATTGCATTTCCGTTTTTCCCGGGACAATTAAGTGCCGTGAACGCTCTCACGGAAATATGCAACCTCCGCTTATTTGCAAATCAAAAAGAGGTAGTGACGTTTCTGGATAAAAACCTTTTACGACCGGTTTCATTATATATTGAAATTGATGCAGGCTATGGACGAACCGGTGTATCTGCAGAAAATCTTCCTGCTATTAAAGAGATAATGAATACTATTAGAAACAGCTCAAAATGCAGATTTCACGGATTCTATATACATGACGGACGAACTTATAGTGCCAGAGGAGTTTCAGAAATTAAAAAGCAAATTCAGCCTGCTCTAACAGCAATTAAAAAGCTAAAATGTCACTATCCAGAGGCATCATATTCGTTAGGGGATACTCCCTCATGCAGTGTTCTCGACACATTTGAAGATGTTGATGAGATCTCTCCCGGAAATTTTGTCTTTTATGACCTTATGCAAAATCATATTGGCAGTTGTAACAGAGATAATATTGCTTTTTATGTAGCCTGTCCTGTTGCAGAATACAATCAGGCAAGAATGAAAATGATTGTCCATGGCGGTGCAGTCCATTTTTCAAAAGATTCTATTGAGGCGGACGGAAGTCCGTCTTATGGCCTTGTAACTAATTATTACGGTTCGTCTGAACTGAATTGGGAAGATCGGGTTCATCTGCGCAGCCTTTCGCAGGAACATGGCACAATCGATTTGCCGGAATCGTTTAAGAAAACAGATTTTTCAGGTGACAGTGCCTCGGTTTTGGTCTGCCCTGTTCACTCCTGCCTGTCTGCAAATCTATTTAATAGCTATCAAACGATGAGCGGTCGGAAAATCGAAAAGCGGATTCTTTCATGAGTAAGACCCTTACAATATCTGAAAAATATTCCGCCTATTGGCCATGGATTGCACTTTTTAGCAGTATTGCGGCAATTATAACCGGTATTGCTTATATCTATTCCGAAAATGTGCTTTTGGAAGGTTATTTGCGCCTTGCTGCTTTTATATTTTTTGCCATTTGCTTGCTTAGCCTTTTTAAGGTGCGTGACGGCAAAGTCGATATGAAATTTATAGCGGACGACCAGGTTCTCACCATCGAATATCATCAAAAGAACCGGCTCACCGAGGAAGAGATTTTTGATTTTTCAGATATTTCAGATATGAAAATATCCCCGCTTCCCAACAGGTCGATCTACAATGACCTGATGCGTTCAGACCGCTGTCTTCAGGTAAAACGGAAAGATAGTGGATGGATTTATTTGAATGAAATTGATGGCCGTACAATTCCGCTTGAAGAATGTAATGCCGATAAGATCAAGCGCTTTTTAATGCCGCTTATTATGAACAATAGAGACGCAGACAAAGAATAAGTAAATTTGCTGATATTTCAGGTCAAGTTTACATGGGTAAAAATGAAAATTAACACAATATTCTACCCAAAAGTCATACCGAAATTTTTTCTTTTAACAGATCAGGTATATATTCCACGTTTAGGAAATTTTTAAAGAGATCAGTTAACCGTTTATGATTAACGAGCCCTGGTTCGTACCCCAACATGTTGGATGGATTGAAGTTGTTTGTGGCGGCATGTTCAGTGGTAAAACCGAAGAGCTGATTCGCCGTGCCAGAAGAGCACAAATTGCCGGTCAAAAAGTTGTCATTGTTAAACCTGTAGTTGATAACCGGTATAGTGAAAATGAGATTGTGTCGCACAATGAACAAACTCTTCCCGGAATAAAAGTTGATACAGCCGATCAGATCATACTTCTCACATCAGACGCAAGAGTTGTTTGTATCGATGAGGCTCAATTTTTTGACAGCCGGATTGTAGACGTTGCAAATACTCTTGCGAATGACGGCAAACGTGTAATTATTGCAGGTCTTGATATGGACTATCTTGGCAGGCCATTCGAACCCATGCCGCAACTCTTGGCTATCGCGGAATATGTAACCAAATTACACGCTATTTGTGCTGAAAGCGGCATGATGGCTCACTTTTCGCAACGTGTAGTTGAGAACAAAGATCGGGTTCTGATTGGTGAAACCGAGTCTTATGAGCCAAGAGCGAGACATTGCTTTCGCCCTCCATCCGACAAAAAACGCGGACAATACATCAAACCTGATGATATAAATCACAGTTCTTCATCCGAAAACCCTAAAGAAAAGAGATAATGGATATTTTACGTGGTATCATCGGGATGACTGCCCTCTTGCTCATTGCTATCAGTTTTAGTAAAAACCGAAAGGCAATTAACTGGAAACTTGTCGGCAGTGGCCTGGGAATACAATTTTTTCTTGCCGTATTAATTTTAAAGGGAAGTGAGTTATCTGATACATGGGCGCCACTCGGGTGGCCAAAAGCTTTTTTCAGCTGGGTTTCATCTTTCTTTGTTATTGTGTTGGACTTCACAACCGCCGGAGCAGAATTTATTTTTGGAGATCTCGCTAAAAGTCCGGGGATGGAAGGAAGTCTTGGACATTTCTTTGCATTCCAGGTGCTTCCCACAATTATTTTTTTTGCATCACTAACCACAATTCTATACCACTACGGAATTCTGCAAGCGGTTGTAAAGTATATGGCAATAGGTATGCAAAAAATACTGGGTACATCCGGAGCAGAATCCCTTTCTGTTGTTTCGAATATATTTGTAGGTCAGACGGAAGCTCCGCTTGTGGTGAAACCGTACATAAAAAATATGACTCCATCCGAACTCCTTGCCGTTATGACCGGCGGAATGGCAACGATTGCAGGAGGCGTAATGGCTGCATACGTTCAGATGCTTGGTAATTCATATTCCCTTTCCCAGGGCGTTGAACTGGATGTCGGCCGTCAAATGTTTGCTGAACAACTGCTGGGCGCAAGTCTGATGGCTGCTCCTGCCGCCTTGGTAATTGCTAAGATATTGCTTCCTGAAACTCAGGTGCCGGAAACTATGGGGGAAGAGAAAAAGATTGATGTATCAGTAGAGAAAAAAGATGCAAACGGAATTGATGCCGCTGCAAGCGGAGCTGCAGTGGGATTAAAACTTGCCGCAAATGTAGGTGCTATGTTGCTGGCATTTATTGCACTACTTGCAATGGGCAATTTTTTTCTATCCTATTTTGGTGATATTACCGGCATTAATTCACTTTTACCCGATTCAGAACTGCGAATTGAAACCATTCTTGGATGGACCCTGGCTCCCATTGCATTTTTAATTGGTGTTCCCTGGGTAGACGCCGTAAACCTTGGATCACTTTTAGGAACAAAAGTGGTATTGAATGAGTTTGTAGCTTATCTGCAACTGGCAGATATGGTTTCCGCCGACTTGTTGACCCAAAAAACAATTACAATGGCAACATTTGCCTTATGCGGTTTTGCTAATTTTGCTTCTATTGCGATACAAATAGGAGGAATTGGAGGAATTGCACCCAACAGAAAAGCAGAATTGGCAAAATTTGGAATACTTGCAGTTTTTGCCGGAACAATGGCCAATCTGATGACAGCAACAATAGCAGGAATGTTGTTTTAATTGAAAAATTAAGATTTAAAATGAAACAGAAGAATTCTTTACTATCATTTTTTCAAATATTTCTTCTTTTTTTTCTTATTACAGGAGATCTATTTGCCCAGTTAAAATCATCTGATAATACTGTTGTAGGTAAAATTGGCAGTGAAAAAATATATCTTGAAGAACTGGTTAACTACTATCAGAAAAATTCCACTGATAGTGACGCAATTTCCGCTGATAAGCTTCGTGAGTTCTTGCCCTACTATATGGATTTTAAGCTAAAGCTTAAAGAGGGTTTGAATCAGAATATGGAGGATCACCAGGATATTGTCAATGAGCTTCAGGTTTACTCTGCACAAGCTGCTTACAGGTATTGGGCAGAAGAAGAGATTAAAGAGAAGCTCTTCAATGAATTCAAAGAACGCTCTCGGTTTGAAATAAAATCGTTTCACATATTACAACGACTGACCGAAGCGGCCTCCCCTTCTGACACCCTTTATGCATATACGAAACTGCAGGAAGCAAAAAAAGAGTTTTTAAATGGAGTATCGCTTGAAGAATTGGATCAGCGCTATTCTACGCAATTGCAACGTCAATCGGCTGGTGGGCAACTGCCCTGGATAACAGCCGGCACCACAGTAAAACCTTTTGAGGATGCTTTATATTCCACAGAAACGGGTAGTATGTCAGATCCTGTACGCACGCAATTTGGTTATCACCTGATCTATGTTCAGGATAAACGCGAAAAAACAAGTGATCGCAAAGTCAGACATATTTTTTTCAGAGATGCTGACTCTGATGAGAAGCAAAGTAAAGCTGAATCGGTTTGGGAATCATTGAATAATGGTGCAGACTGGGATTCTTTAACAGTTGCAAATACGGAAGACGGGAGTTCAAGGAATCAGGGTGGCGATATTGGATGGATTGGATATGGAATGCAATTCGAAGAGAGTTTCGTAGATACAGTTATGAAGATAAATCCTGAACAGTCATACAGTAAACCTGTTAAAACCGGTTATGGGTTGCACATTTTTAAAATTGATTCTGTGCGTACTTACCAATCTGAAGCACAGCGGGATGAAGATCTCAAAAAGAAACTTGAAAAACTGCCGTGGTATGAAAATAAAAAAGATCTTGTTCTGCAGGAAATTGCTCAAATTGGTGACGCTGTAACTTATCATGATAATCTGACGCAAACAGAAGCTTATATCCAAAACAGTGACACCACCGATATAAAAGACCTGGAGCCCGGATCTGATACCGGCATTATGAATTCTGAATTATTCTCTTTCCGAGGGGTACAATATAACGGGCTGGATTACCTTGAATGGTTAAAAGCAGAACATCCGCGTGCAGACGCCGGCAGATATCAGCCGGAATGGTTTGATTATTTTGTTGAATCAATTTATGAATCCGAAATGATAGAAATCACAAAAAACAGATTTCCCTCCTTTAATGAACAGATTCAGCAATTTCGCGATGGATTGATTGTTTATAAAGTTAGTGATGAAAATATGTGGAGTGCTTCTACGGTTGATTCAACAGCACTTAAAAGCATTTTTGAAAAGAACCGGGATGACTATCAATTTCCAAAACGGTTTGTATATCATATTATAGCAGCTGATGAGGAATTCCTGATTACAAATGCGAAAAATAAAATTAGTAATGGACTGGAAATTGATAGTTTAAAATCAGAATTCCCGGAGATAGCCATAATTAGTGATTCAACCGGTCATGTGAGTGAGCATCCCTTTAATATGCTACCGGAAATGAGGGTCGGGCAAAGCAGTGATTTATTTGAATACCATGGTAAAAATGCTGTTATTAACCTGTCCGGAATATTACCTGCGAGAAAGATGGATTTCAATGAAGCTTTTTATTTGGTTATGAATGATTATCAGCCAAAAAGAGAACAGGAGTTTACAGATCATCTTAAGAAAAAATATAACAGCAAAATCTACCCAAAACGGATTAAGTAAATCACTGTTGCAAAATAAATTAAAAATATTATCAACAATTATTGTTGTATCAGTTGCCTGCTTGATTGCATGTGAAAAATCTGCAGATTCACTCCGTGAGAACTCAATTGCCAAAGTCGGTAACAATGAACTGACCATTGACAAAGTCTTCGAAGAAATACCGGATCATATTCTCAAACAGGATACATTAGCTGCAATTGAGGAGTATCGGGATTCCTGGGTAGAAAATAAGACGATTGAACGTGAGGCATTTCAAAACAGGGTGCATCTCTCCCCTGACTACAAAAAACGTCTTGAAAGAATCCAAAACCAATTACTGACAGACATGTACAAGGAGTTTCTGCTGAGTGAGTTCCAGGATGAACTATCTGTTTCGATGGAGGAGGCACAGAATTATTACCAGGCAAATAAAGAGAGGTTTGTTCTGGATGAGAAGTACGTAAGGTTCAGGCATCTTACGACACGCACCAGAACAGAGGCCGATAACGCTCGAAGAGAGCTTTTAAATGGAAAAGAGTGGGATGATGTTGTAAAAACTTACAGTATTGAACCTGGCAAACAGTTACAAAATTCAGATAAGTTCTTCCCAATTTCAATGGCTCTTGCTGATATACAAATACTAAACCGTTACCTGCAGGCAATTGGCAGGACTGAAATATCACCTATTGCTAACCGTGGCGGCTATTTTCACTTTGTACAGCTGATGGAAGAGAAAGCAGCAGGTGCTCACCCTGATCTCGACTGGCTGATTGATCAAATTCAAGATTGGCTTTTTCTTGAAAAATCACGCCGATTAATAAATACACACATTAGAAATTTGTACCTTCAGGCGGAAGCAAATAATGAAATAGAGCTATCTAACGTTGCCTCTATTGAAGAAAAGTTAAATCAATATTTGAATAAACAAAAGTGACCATGACTAAACCATTTTCGGGTGCATTCCTGATTTTTATATTTTTTATAAGCTTCAATGCTTTTTCACAAGATGTACAATTAGCTGATAAGGTTGTGGCAATTGTTAATGACAGAATTATTTTGAAGTCGGGTGTTGATAAAGAAGTTGCGGACTTTATGACTCAATCTGAATTACGAGGCCGTAAGATAGAATTTTCAGAAAAGTTATGGTTTGATGCTCTTGAATCAATGATTGATAATGAAGTTCTATTGGAGAAAGCAAGAAAAGATTCAATTGTGGTTACTGATGATCAGGTCAACCGGCAAATGGACCAAAGAATTAATCAGCTTGTCAGGCAGGCCGGAAGTGAACAAGCACTTGAAGAGACGTTTGGTAAAAGCCTGATTCAGCTCAGAGCTGAATTTCGTGAAGATTTCAGGGAACAGCTTATCACCCAGCGTGTTCGCCAGGAAAAAATAACGAGCATAAATATAACACGTCCTGAAGTCCGGGAGTTTTTTAACAGCATAACAGGAGATTCAATACCGGTAATACCTGAAATGGTTGCCCTTTCTCAGATTGCTGTTATTCCGGAGCCGCTGGAAGATGCAAAACAAGAAGCATTTGAGCTTGCATCAAACCTTAGAGATTCAATTACTGTACACGGTAAAAATTTTGAAGAACTTGCCAGGAAGTACAGTGATGGCCCCTCTGCACCAAATGGTGGATTATTACCGATGATGCCGATCAATGATCTCGTTTCACCATATTCAGCGGCAGCAACTGCTCTGGATCCGGGTGAGATATCCCAGGTAGTTGAAACAAGATTTGGCTTTCACGTTATCCGTTTAAACAGGCGCGTTGGCGATAATATTGAAACAAATCACATCTTGATTCAGATAGACAACTCAGAACTGGATGAACAAGCTGCTATTGATAAATTAAATGTAATCAGAGACAGTGTGTTGGTTCATGATAACTCATTCAGGGAGATGGCAAGAAAATATTCTGAAGATTCGTTTTCCAAATCAACAGGCGGCAGGATTTTTAATCCCCAGACAAGCCAGCGGCTATTTCCTATCAACCGGCTGGATCCCTCTATGTACCGGATCGTTCTGCTGCTTGAAGAAGAGGGCCAGATTTCTGAACCCCGTTCATACAATCCGCCAAACCCGGGGCAAGATCTTGCATACCGGATTGTAAGACTTGACGAGCATATTGAAGAGCATGAGGCCAATCTGAAAGATGATTATGAGCGCATAAAAAGAATCGCACTTGAGGAAAAACAGATGCGTGTGATGGATGAATGGATGGATAAGCTTCGAGAGGAAGTTTACATCGAATATAAAATCCGTCGCCCTGAACAATTTACCCAATCGAAATAAATAACTATCGAATGCAAGAAATACCTGAAAAAGCTGATGAAGCCGCAGCTTTTTTTACCCAGTCATTTAAAAAAATTAAAGATGAAATTTCCAAATCTGTAGTAGGACAGCACGAAGTTGTTGATAACTTGTTAATATCCCTTTTTTCAAGAGGACATTGTGTGCTCGTGGGTGTTCCGGGACTTGCAAAAACGTTGCTGATACGAACGGTTGCTAAGACCCTGAACCTTACTTTCAACAGAATTCAGTTTACACCTGACCTGATGCCCGGCGATATTACCGGAACAGAAATCATCGAAGATGATAAACAGACGGGGCATAAATCTTTTCGTTTTATCCGGGGTCCAATTTTTGCCAATATTATTCTTGCCGATGAAATAAACCGGACTCCGCCTAAAACGCAGGCTGCATTATTGGAAGGTATGCAGGAACATCACGTAACTGCTGCTGGGCAAACATTTACGCTTGATGAACCCTTCTTTGTACTGGCAACTCAAAACCCGATTGAGCAGGAAGGCACCTATCCCCTCCCCGAAGCGCAGCTCGATCGGTTTATGTTTAACTTGTGGCTTGATTATCCGTCCCAGGAGGAAGAGAAGAAAATTGTGAGTCAAACCACCGCCCCGCAACACGTACAAATAGATTCAATTCTGGAAAAAAATCAGATTATTGATTTTCAAAATCTGGTAAGAGAAGTTCCGGTTCCCGACAGTGTACTTGAAATGGCCGTCCGCCTGGTTACTTTATCCAGGCCGGGAACAGACGGGTCAGCTGATTTTGTGGATAAATACCTGAGCTGGGGTGCAGGGCCGCGTGCATCTCAATATCTTATTCTGGGCGCAAAAACCCGGGCACTATCGCGCGGCAGGTTCAATGTGACCGAACAAGATATTGAAGCGCTGGCCGTTCCGGTACTAAGGCATCGTATTGTTACAAATTATGCTGCCGAGGCAGAAGGAATTGATACTGTATCGATTATAAAGCGTTTAATCAATGCACTTTAATGTGCTAATCAAATATTTATCATGACAGGCTCCGGCTTCCAGGCATTTTTACCTGTTATTCCCGTTTCTATCATTATTTTGCTGGTTTTTGTATCCGCGGGAATATCATGGTGGAGCTACAATTACTTACATCAGGTAAAACCGTTGAAAAAATATGGGCTTATCGGGCTTCGATCGGTTTCCCTGTTTATTCTTCTCATTCTTTTGCTGAATCCCCTTTTCATTAATGAAAATAGCTGGGAAGAAAAACCAGTTGTTTTGATTTATCTTGATGATAGCCAGAGTACAGGAGTTGAGAGAGGAGAATATTCCGGTATAGATGACTACGAAAGTGTTATCAGACAATTTGATTTCGGGAACAGAGATGGCATAAATTTTATTTTCTACAAATTTAGCGGTGATGTCTTAAGCTCTGAATCGGCCGATATTCAAGCCACCGGAAGCAGCACAAATCTCGATAATGTATTTAAACATCAGCTTGAGCAGGCTCCTGATGCAGTTGCTGCCATAATTATTTCGGACGGGATTATCACACATGGACAAGAGCCTTATTTCTCCGCGCAAAACAGCACAATTCCTTTTTATACCGTTCCGGTTGGAGATACAACAGCTGCTAAAGATGTAGCAGTATCCGATTTGGAATCATTGAAAAAAGCCTATACAAATAGTTCATTTGCCATAAATTCAATTATTCAGCAGGAAGGTTATGATGGAAGAAGTGTAACCGTTGAATTACGTGAAGATGGCGAACTGATTAATTCAGAACAGGTATCTTTCATCGGAAATCGTTCAAGCCATGAACTCAATTTTGAATTGATTTACGAAGAAGCCGGCATCCGGAACTATGAAATCCATGTCTCTCCATTAGATGACGAATTAATCGAAGAAAATAATTCTGCTTTTTTCTCTGTGGATGTTGAAGACGGAAAAACCAATATTTGGTACCTGGCTTACGAAGTACATCCTGATGTGGGGGCAATAAGAAATATTATTGCACGGGATCAGTCTTTTGATATCGTTCCGTACACATGGGCTAATTCCGGAAGATTTATCGAAGGAAATCCTGATAACAGTGATCTTGAGCCGGACCTGCTTGTTATTCATGGTTTACCGCAGGATGAAGAGTCAATTGACTGGCTTATTGAAAAGATGAAATCACACTCTTCACTCTTTATAAATACACCGGGAAGTTATGATATGCTGCACCGTATGCAGAATGTTTTATTTGATATAGATAATCCGGAGTCTTTTATATCGGTCAGGCCTGAACTAAAAGATAGTGAGTTTCACCCGGTATTTGATATTGAGAATATGCAATCTCTCAGACTCCCAATATTACAGACACGTTTTGGAAACTATAACATTTCAGCAGCTCAACAGGTATTGGGAATGTCTCTATTTCAAAATCAAAGAACAGATATTCCTTACCTCTTGGCTGAAGAGACAGGAAATACGAGAAAACTATTCTTAAACGCATTTAATTGGTACAAATATTCGCAATCGAATGATCCGGAAATTAAAAGATTCACGGAGCAGTTTTTTACAAATATTGTATCCTGGACATCGGCTCCCCCCGGACAATCAAATTTACAGGTTTCAGCCCTGAAATCGTCTTTTAACGAAAATGAAGAGATCATAATTCGTGCCTCATTACAAAATGAGAGCGGGCTGCAAGAAACAGACGGTTTGATTGATGTGAAAATTGATAATGTTGAAGATGAAAATGTAAGCAATTCATTTACCATGCAGCACCAGGGGAACGGAAATTACAGAGTAAATGCGGGCACACTGCCGGCAGGAAGATATCAATACTCGGCAGCAGCCCGGATCGGCAACAGAATCATTGATGAGAGAAATGGTGCATTTTCTGTAACCAGTTCAACCCGGGAATTTATGAACACCAAACAAAATGACCGGCGCCTGCAGCAGCTTGCAAATATAACGGGTGGGAAGTTTCTTTCTGAATCATCAGCTGCAGAGTCCTTTTTCTCTGATATTAACGAAAAAGAAATTCTGCAGACAGTAGAAAAAACCAGCAAAGATCTTTTTTATCTTCACCAGTTTTATTATTGGTTTTTTGTAGTGATGATTACACTATCTGCAGAATGGATTTTGCGCAGATCTGTTTCACTTCCATAAAATTCTAAACGATACGGATCATCATCATCATCTCGATAGCCCTGATCAAATTTATTATTATTGGATCGTGTTTTGCCTCTCTAAATAAAAAAGCCGGGGAAGTTTAATCCACCGGCTTTTTTATTTTTACCCTGTTTAAAATCGAGCTGGCTAAAATTACTCAGCTCTTTCTGGTAACGAGCATTACGATTAAACCAAGAATAACGACAATACTGATTATGAAGAGAATCAGCATCAGGTTGGATGTTGTGGCGGCTGCTTCACTCCAGTCATCAATTCTCAGATCAATGGCTGAAATTTGAGAAAAATCGAGCACTTCTCCCTCAACAATATGATTTCCCCAGTCAGCTTTAACTCTGTTGTTCCAAAAACTAATAAAAGTTCTGTATTGCTCGTAATCTTCTTCTGAATTTTGCTGTCTGCTCACCTCCGTTGCTTCATCTACATAAGTTATCAGGGCATCGTACAATGAGTCATCACTGTTAAAAGAGGGAAGATCAATTCCATTTTGAGTGAAAGCTGTAGAGAGTGAGTTCCATAGTTTGTTATTGATACTGGCTTCCCACGCCGCAATCATATCAGATACTTCCTGTTCAGCCTGCACAGGCCTGTCAGATGTAAAAACTTCACTCAGATTTTCTCCTATTGAAGTCCACACATCCCTGAAGTATGAATGCTGTGTCCGCATTTGGAGGTAATCTGCGGGTTCCAGACCTGTTTCCTGGTCGGCTCTGTTAATGTATTCAGAAATAATTGTCTGTATAACATCCAGCGGATTCTCCTCAAGAAGTTGTTCAGACTCTGCGATTTCTGAAATTGCCTGCTCATCCATACTATCGAAGCGATTCAGCAAATCACCCATAAAATTTACAACAAACTCATCTCTTTCCTCAAGGTTTTCTCTGTACTGCCTGGCTAGTGAAGAAACTTCTCTTTCGCTTGATTTGGATGCAATCAGTTGTTGTTCAAGAGAATCGGATTTTTCCTCAAAGTCATTTAACCTGTTTCGGAAAGTTTGAAGTTCAGAATTGAGTTCATCAATCCGTTCATTCAGCTGCTCAATCACAGAAACATTCTGTTCTGTATTCGCAAATCTTGATCTCAGATCGGAAATTTTTTCCTCAAATGTTTCCGGATATATAGCGGCATTAATCAGGTCAGAAGATCCCGAGTATGTGGCTTCCAGGGATTCGATATCCTGCATGATCCCGGTTAAATCATCCGAAGAAACTGCATTATCGACTCTCTCTGCTAAAGCGTTGTATTCAGTCCGAAAATCCTGCTGGATTTGATAATCCGATTGTTGCGCAATAAGCGCGCTGTTTGCTGTGATCAGTAAAATTGCAACGACAGATATACTATATTTAATCATATTCATAATTGGCCTCCTATTGTATTCCTTCTTGAGTTAGACGATACGTATCACCGGATGCCATATCGATCAGTTCGATGTGATCTTGACGCTGATTGAACGCCGGTTGACCCAGGCCCGCTGTAGTAATTTCAATTTTACTGGATAGTTTCAGCTCATTTTCTGCCGGTTCGAAGACGTACACGTTCTGAAAACCAGAAGCTGTTACAAAATAAAATCCGGCTCTGTTGCGAATAAGATGTACATTATCTGCTTCATTTGTACCCTCTTCGGTCAGGATTGGCGACACGTTGAATTTTACTGCATAGCGCTGATCGTGTACAATGTTATCGCTGTCAGGCGAAAGTACACTTTCAACAGGTTGAGTATAGTCCACGTTTTGAATTACAAGAGATGGACCACATGCAACTGTACCAAGCAGCAGTGCCACACCAATCAGTAATGTAGTTAGGTTTGTTTTTGCCATGGTGTTGGTTTTATGGGTGTTTTTGTGAATGTTAATTATATCTAAAACTACAAAAAATGTTTCATTATACAACTAAAACTGTATGATACGGAACATTTTGGGGTAGCTTTTCCCTGCCTTTTAAATCTTCGAGTTCCATTACAAAAGAGAACCCGGCAACTGTTCCGCCTAGATTTTCTATAAGTTTGCAGGCTGCCAGTGCCGTTCCGCCGGTTGCGATCAGATCATCATGAATAATGACGCTTGACCCCTCAAAAATTGCATCACTGTGGATTTCAAGACTGTCTGTTCCATATTCGAGCTCATAAGAGACTGAAATTGTATTTCCCGGAAGCTTATTTGGTTTTCTTATCGGTACAAAACCGGCATGTAAATACTGAGCTACGTTAATCCCAAACAGGAATCCCCTCGATTCAAGACCTGCTACATAATCAATTTTGGTCCCCCTGTAAGGTGCCGCAAGCATTCTGGAGGTTAGTTCAAGAGTATCCTTGTTTCCAAGTAACGGGGTAATATCTTTAAATTGGATTCCAGGCTTCGGATAGTCAGGAATCGTTCGAATCATATTATTTAAAAGTTCTTTAATTGATTCATCGATCTTTTCAATAGTCATAAAAGGTAACTTATTTGTATATCTTATGTTAGTATACCAAACCCAAATCTAAACATAACACATTCTGAGTAAATGTTTAATGGTAAATTTGAAAGTAAAATGAAAAATCATCAAAATTTTATGCACCAGGCTCTGAAGCTTGCAGAAAGAGCAATTGATGAGGATGAGATACCAGTAGGAGCTGTTATTGTGAAAGATGAACGCATTATTGGACGTGGATACAATCAAACAGAAAAATTACGTGATCCTACTGCACATGCCGAGATGATTGCAATTTCAGCTGCTGCCTCTACCCTTTCCAATAAATACTTAAAAGAATGTACTCTTTATGTAACGCTTGAACCCTGTCCTATGTGTGCGGGTGCATTGATTTGGTCAAAAATTGACAGGATCATTTTTGGAGCGCTTGATGAAAAAGCAGGTGCTTGCGGTACAGTCTTTAACCTGACAAACAGTGGTAAATTAAACCACAATATTGAAGTTATTCAGGGCGTGCTTGAAGCAGACTGTTCCTATCTTTTAAAAGAGTTCTTTAAAACCAAAAGAAAGTGATAATTAAAAGATTAATCAAATCAGCTAACGCAAATTATTCGTTTCCTGATGCAGAACATATTATTTTTCAGACATTGACTTTCTAAAAGTACTTATTTTCGTTTCCATTTCTCAATAAGCTTGCGCCTGCCTTTTACTGTGAAGAAAGGCTGAAGATATTTTACAATAAGGTAAATTAGTATTCCACTCACTATGGCTAAGACTGCAAAGTATTCCTGGTATTTTTGAAAAAAGGTGAGAAGGGTTTGTCCTGCGATCATCGAGATTCCTACTATTAGTGGAGCCCAAATAATGACTGATGCAACAAAATAGAGCATGAAAAATAAAAAATTGCTTTTCAATAACCCTGCACTGAAATAGGTGGGAAAACGGGTTCCGGGAATAAATTTTGCGGCAAACAGAATCTCTAATCCTCTCAATTCAAACATGGTTTCCGCTTTTTTAATGTCCTGCTCATCGAGCATCCATTTAAAAGGTGCTTTTCTGATTACTCTGCTCCCAAATATTCTGCCAATCCAATAGACAATTACATCGAAAATGACAATTCCCAAAAAACAAGCAATTACAGCATCCCAAAAGCCAATCAAACCCCTTGCAGCAAGTAAACCACCACCAATGCCTGCAATATCTTCATTCAAGACAGAGCTAAATGCAATCAAGCCGAGTATGAGGAAAAAGACCCAGCCGGTAAAAGCAACAACCTGAGATCTGTCGAATATCTTCTCACTTTTTTCTATTCTTTCCCTGGATGCATCAGCTTTGAAAGTAGCTCGGCCTCTATCTGCCTTTTTCAAAAAAGAGGAGATCTCAGAGGCCCATTTTGCAGAAGTGTTAAATATTGATTTATGAAAGCCGTTAATTAGTTCTAAATCACTTTGCGGTATAATTCTGTGGTGTTCTTCAGCTGTTTGAACTGGTATATATCGGTCATCTGCGGCATGTAATATTTTGACCGGTACTTCGACATTTTTTAGGATCTCACGATGGTTGCTGATATCAAGATTTAGGAGTTCTGTAGAAAAGTGAGAGTTTATGGGCTGATTGTAGTACCAGCCAAAATGGGGTATCAGATATTTAAAAGTCCAGGTGACTGGTTTGAGTACGGAAAAAATTAATTTATTGAGAGTGTGATTTCCTAAAAAGTGCAACTCCTGAACACCCAAGCCAGAAATCATTGTCAGGCTTTTTACAGTTTCCGGATGCTCATCCAGAAACCGGGTTGATACAGCCGCCCCATATGCCTGTCCGGCAACATGAACACTGTCAATCTTTAACCCGTTTAACAAGATAGAAGCTGCAGATGTTTTTGATTTAATTGAATTGCCTGTGAGGTTATCAGGCCTGTCCCGTTCTCCGGAATACAACAGGATTATAACATCCCGGTCTTTTGCCAGTTTCTCAGCTATAGGAAGAAGGAATTCAGCTCCATAATAAATATCCGGAAACAGAAGCAGCGGGTTGGATGCATTTTCATTCGCCGTTCCTATTTGATAATATCTTATTGAGCCATTGCTGCTTTCAAGGCTGTCTGTTTGAATTATTTTTTCATATCTGTTGGCTTCCGAAACAGGCGGAAAAACCAGCTGGATAATATAAGAAGCTGACAGAAGCAACAGGTATACACTTACTAAAACAATCCGGTAATCAGTAAGATTTACGTTCATTTAATACTGATATTAGAATAGCGGTGGCTCATATTTTTCAACTTCACCCGGTAATGCCATTGGTTCAAATGATTTATTTATAAATTTGTATAATGACCCGGCAAGCAATTTACGATCGTTATCGTGAATGGTTTCACTCCCGAAAACGATTTTTGCGTTAATCTGTTTCAGGGTTGCCATTTGATATAAATGGCGAAAAAAATCCATATCACCCCACCAGCTCACATATTCATATGCAGGCGGATCGTTTTTTCCGGTTTGATATCTGATAGCTGAAAAATGAACAGCCAAATTGTTGGCCGCAGGATACTCAAGCAGCGATGCACGAAACGGAAGCACAATTTCGCCGGGAGAAGTTGTACCTTCCGGAAAGAGGATGATTCCCTGGTATTTATTCAAATTGGAAGAAATTAATTCATTAACTCTTCTGACATCACTTCGTTTCTTTCGGTTAATAAAGATCACTCCCATAGATTGAATCAAAAATCCCAAAACCGGCCATGATTTCACGTCCATCTTTGCAATAAATGTTGCTTTCAGAATACTATAGTATACAATTACATCAAGATAACTGAGGTGATTACTCACAAGAAAAAAAGGCGGGGCAGGTATAGTCCCTTTCAAATTGATGTGAACATTAAATAACCAAAGCATACCTCTCGACCAGATAGTCATAAAAAAATTACGTAATGGCTCATAAGGAGATTTTGTTATTGCAATCGGTATCAATAAAATTAAGTAAACAGCACAAATCAACCCTGTGTAGAAAAATGTTGATAATATTTTTAAAATTGCCCGCAAATGCTTCATGCGGTCAAATTTACAACTTTTTTAAAAAAAGAGCGCTTTTGATTTCTCATTCAGATGCTCAATATCGAGAAGAATAAGGAAATCAATAGTTTTAAATTTTTTATCCAGGGCGGGCGGACTGCAAACAAGGGTACCAAGATCAAGATACATTTTAAACAGAGGGGGCAATTCCCTGGAAGATTCAATTTTTTGATAATTTACGTTTATTGATCTCTGGCAAATAAAATCTTTCCTGGTTTCAACGTAGTATTTGGAATGATAAAAATTGTTTTTGCGTAAATACTCCTCGATTGTATACGCTAAACAAGGATCCTGACTTGTTACGGAACAGCAACCAAAGAGATATCTTTTTTTCATTGCCTGAATATAGGCTGCCATACCTCTCCATAACATGTATAAAACTCTCCCGCTTCTGTGCTCTTTTTTTATACATGCCCTTCCCAGTTCAACTGCATCGTTTAAGACTTTCTCAGGCAACTGGTTTAAATGAAATTCCTCTGATGTATAAAATCCTTCCCCTTCGTTCGCCTGATTTGAAGTCTGCATTCGGTAGGTCCCCACTACTTTTCCGGAACTATTCTCGATTACAATCAAATGATCACATTGTTTATCATATTTATCTGTATCCATACCCGACCGGTAGGATTCGGGCAGCCCCTCTCCAAGTTCAAGGTTGAAAACACTAAACCTCAGTTCTAAAGCAGCGTGCACCTCATCTTGATTTCTGGCAAAGCGAACTGTGTACCTGTTATTTTTTACTATATCTTTCGAATAAATAGAATTACTCCGTTTTCTTGCTTTTTGCTGTAACATGAGATATATAAATATGTTTGATAATTTGATATAATTATACGTATCTCGTACGGCAAATAATTAATGTCTATATTAATTCAATGTAAATTTTACAGGGAATGTTACGTTAAGATATTGGTGTTTTTATTTTTTTGAGGATTTCTAAGACTATTCTCTTTTATGTTATATAGTAAAAAATATTTTAAAAACGAAAATTTGGACTGGGTAGTCTTTATTCATGGTGCCGGTGGATCTTCTTCTATATGGTTCAAACAAGTTAACATTTTCCGAAAACATTTTAATGTTCTTCTGGTTGATCTGCGAGGACATGGAAAATCTGCAGGTGCTTTACAAGACTATTACAAAGAAAAATATACGTTCAGGACAGTAAGTAATGATGTTCTCAATGTTTTGGAAGAACAAAATATTAAAAAAGCTCATTTTGTAGGCGTTTCACTTGGTACGATTATCATCCGGACGATTGCTGAAATGAAACCGGAAATCGTGCAGTCTGCTGTTCTGTGTGGTGCTATTACGAGGCTGGATGTAAGATCCCGTTTTTTGGTTTGGCTTGGACATGCATTTAAAAGGATTGTTCCCTTTATGTGGCTTTATAAATTATTTGCCTGGATAATTATGCCGCGAAAAAATCACTCGGAAACAAGAATGTTGTTTATAAGAGATGCCAAAAAACTTGCCCAAAAGGAATTTCTAAAATGGTTTCGTCTTACTTATGATATCAATCCGCTTTTAAAATATTTTAAAGAACAGGAAATGAAGTCGCCAACACTTTATGTGATGGGTAGTGAGGATCATATGTTTTTACCTCCGGTAAAGAAAATGGTGCATCAGTTTTCAAGAAGCAAACTTGCCGTGGTAGAAGATTGCGGCCATGTCTGTAATGTCGAAGAGCCTAAAGAATTTAACAGAATAGCCATTCAGTTTTTAAAGGAACAGTCTGAAACTGTTCCAGTAAACACATAATTTTCTTAAAAATATTTTGGGCAGATCCCGACAATAGAACTGTTATCCATTTTTGTCGACATCTAATCTGGATTCTCTGATTATTCTTGATAACCAAGCCTGGCTTTGAATTTCATCCTGAATCCTTCTCGTATACTCAAGTGCTTTTTCAGAGTTCTCAAATCCTGCATAAGCAACAAAATAGTAGTTGGTAGCCGGATTATAAAGCATGTGTGCATTGTAACCTTCGGATTTAAATTTTTCAAAAAGGTTGAATGCATTTTCACGAACCGTAAATGATCCGCCTATAACATAAAACTCAAGATTCTCGTACCCGTTGTTCATGTTTGTGGCCTCAACCGGTTTCCACTCCCCGGCAAAGTCTGAAATGTCTTTTTTATCCACATCAGATTGGTTCAAAATTTGATTTTTTTCATTTTCTCTTGAAGATTCTGTCTTAGGTTCAATGGTTTGCACTGTTTTTTCCGGTTGTTTTTCTGCTGTTTCAGGCTCACTACTTTTCTCTTCAATCATATCCGTAATAACAGAATCAGCCTCAGTTTTCTCTTTCTTTTCATCGTTCAAATCATCAAACAGATCCTGGTCAAATTCATTTCTATGCCTCTCTTTTTCCAGATCTAAAAGTTCTTGTTTCGATTTAAACTTTTTTCGCATTCTTTCCGGAATGCTATCTTCCAGTTCGGCTTGCAGTAAAACAATCAATTCAGCTTCCTGATTGTCGATTGAATTAAATCCAAACAGATATCGTAAACCGAAAAACCATGGCGGTAAATCTTTTAAAATAGGAATCCCTCTCCTTACTTCAGTGCGTTCCGTTCTGAAAAGGCCTGCAATTACGGTACTTTCACCATCGAGCAAAAGAGAATGAGTGGTTGCTGTTTGTTTGTTAATAATCGTACTCACGGGATCCGGCTGAGCTGAGGACCTTTCAGTATCTATTTGCAGATATACAAAAGTTGTATCATCCTGAGTAATAACCTGCGGTGTAACATTTAAAATTGTACCTGTGCTAAAGAATTGATCCGTTACGTTACCGGCAATGTCCCGTTGTTTGATAGAAAAATCCTGGCCAACCTGAATTCTGCCTTCCTCGCCATCCATGACCTTAATGGACGGGGTTGCTAATATCTGACCGAGGTTATCTGCCTCAAATGCACTAAACAGAGCCTGAACCTCGATTCCTGCCCCTACATCTCCAAAGTTGACAAGAGCGTTAAACACATTTTGAGAAACGCTCTGGGCGCCTTTTGTATTGACAGATACAAACCTTCCATCAAATTCAGTAGTAGGCAGCTGTCCTTCCTGCTGGCCACCACTGCCACCACTGCTACCGCCGCTTCCGCCACCAGATTGCTGGTCTCCCACAAAACTCTGAACATTATCGGGCACATTACTCGATAATGTGGACCAATCAACACCGATCTCTTGCAAGGCTCTGCGGTTTCCTTCAAAAAAGGTGGCATTGATTCTTACTTCACGTGTTCTTGTATTAGCAATAATTTCATCAGTTATACCGGCACCGGCAGCTTGTCGTCCCAGCCTGGGTGATTCTCTCTGCTGCGCCTCTTCCGTTGTTACTACTTCGATCATGTCACTTGATTCAAGCGCAACAAGATTTTGTACTCTCAAGATAAAATCAAGAGCATCTCTCCAGTACATGGCAGGCAGTGAAATACCAATCGGACCTGAATAACCAGATCTGTCAACAATGATTTTATTCTGAAACTCCTGTGAAAATTGGTTTAAAACTTCAATAGCATCCCGAAAAGACGTTTCCCTGTGAAAGGAGACCATTTCCTTGGGATTTGTATACTCGCGAAATTCACGCGGAACATCTCCCTGTTGTGCATGGGATATTTGAAAGCTCCCAACGATTATAAAAATCAATAATAGTGTTGTAATTGTTCGTTTTGTATTCATATGTTTATTTTTCATCGTTGAACCTCCAGAGTAACCATCTCAATAATTCCGCCTTTGTTTAGCCGGAAAATTGCCCGGCCATTCGTTAAGTCAATTCGCTCCAGTCGCCCCATGTAAACAGGATCATTTTCACTCAAACTGACCATTCTGCCATTTTGATTCATGACAAACACTTTTGAAGAAGATATGCCCACCAACCTGCTGTTCTCGATATTTGTCAGATTGTCAACATTAGGTGGTAAATCACGAATCAGCGGGAAGAATGGATTTGAAAAATCGTCTACTGACCTGAGGTTTGTAAACATGGCAAGTGCGTCCATCGTCCCCGATCGGTTATAGAAACTGTTGATATCAAAATTAAAGCTTACACGATTATAATTTCCCGGTTCACCAATGGGTGTTACAGTAATGTTATTTATTTTTTGTACTGCCTGGCTATTCTCAATTCTGTTAATGAAGTTAAAAACTGACCTGTAACTGCCTGTCCCATTAATCGAGGAACTAATAATTCCATATCTTTCAGTTAATGAGGAATCACTATAAACATAGTTGAATTCCAAATCATCACTTTCGGGAGACAAGTCGATTAGAAAATCAAATACGTCATCGGAATTACTGGAAGAGAACAAAGCTTTATCAAAATTCTCGATAAACTTCTGAGCAGCTTCAAACTGTTCCCGAACTACCGGCAGCTGATCTGCAACAGACTTCTTGTTATTATATTCATTTTGCAGTTCATCAACAGTCACATTCATTTCTTCAATCGTTGATTTCTGATAGTACTGGATATAGCCGAAGCCGGTACCTAAAATAGCCAAGAGTACCACAAGCAGAATGAGCGTATTTCGTATTGCGTATGACATTACTCTTCACCTCTGTTTAATACTTCACGTACCTGTTTCAGATTTTCAGGAGAAAATGCAGAACGATCGGGTACAATTTCTTTAATCATAAAATTAAAAATGAAAACTTCTCTTTCCCGTATTAAATCTTTTCGCACATTTAACAGAGTAACTTCCGAAAACTGCCTGGCAAGCTGAGGAATCCTGTTTCTGAACAATGAAACTCCTTCAACCATTAGGTTGTCATTCGCCTGTCGCAAATTCGTAATCCACATTCCCCCAATATCATTAACGGCATTGTTGAATTTATCAAGTGAAACCGTCCATCGTATTGTGCCCTGGCTCAGTGTGTCAAGAAGTACGATTTGGTCTTGCAATTGCGCCAGGTTTTCTGAAAACTCGTTTGTTTGATCCACCACAGGATTCAATTCCCGTATCTGACTTTCAAATTGAGTGATGTTGTTACTCAGGCTTTCAATAGTTTGAGCATTTTGCTGATAATAATAATTGATGATTATCGGGCTTAAGCCTATCAGCAACAGTAGTAAGAATCCATGCCAGTGAAGCTGGAAAACTTTTTGTCTTTCTGCGATATATTCCGGTAAAAACGAAATCTGAGGATAGGCATCTCTGTTGACGCCCGCTGCAGCTGAAGCAATACCAATTGCAGTTGTGAATGATGAAAGTGCAATTTTTTTATTTTCTTCACATGTAAACTTCTCGGAATCAAACTCAAAATCATCAATTTCAAGATCGGGAAAGTTTTTTCTAAAGAATTCTATTGCAGATTCGCCAATAGAATTGTTATAGATGATTAATCTGTCAAGTCCCGGCACTTCTCCGGTATCAAGCTGAAACAGAATTTTTGAAAAAATAGTGTTTAAAAAACTTTTGCTTTCGGTTCCTTCATTGATAACCGGAGATACCTGGAGAATTTGGTCGCCAAGCATAAAAATCATTCTGCATTTTTTGGGCCCGAATTTAAGCAGTGCAGTTATTTGAGTCTCATCAGTTTGATAATGATCTTTATAGAGACCAACCATTGCGGCTTCATCAGGTGTGACTTCACTGATAAAAAGTTTACCACTGTACAAGTCATTAACCCGGTTAATAAGCTGAAGGCTGGAGGGTTCGTGGTCGACAGAAGCAATTACAATAGAGCCGTCATTGCGAAGGTAATATTCATAATTATTTTTTTGAGGCTGCTCCCCGTAAATCGCTTTCAGTTTATCTTCAACAAGCTCAGTAAGTTCTTTCTTTTTTAAATTGGAATAATCATTTTCTTTAACAAACTGAAATATTGTGTTTCCCGCCGGGACATTAATACCGATGTTATGATTTTTCTCATCAAGATTTGAGAAATAGTTGTAGAGCACCATTTCGTTGTTACTCGGGGCTCCTGCTTCATCAACAAGATCAAAACTGCCGGCATCTGGCTCAGCCGTATCCAGATCGTCCAGGTTAATGATATCGTCGTCACTTTCTGTTTCTGCTTCTTCTTCTCCGATACCAAATATAGATTCAGCATCATAATTCATGTTATCAAAAGAAACATTTTCTTCTTCTTGCTTCCCTTCTGATAACTCATCAACCAATGTCAGTTTATCAAGTCGGACGACTTCAATTCCGGATTTGGTTGTTCTGATTTTTGCAAATCTTACAACAGCTCCTTCAAATGAAATTCCTATGTAGTCTCTGTTCTTAATCATTCAGTAGTGATTAATCGATATCACTCATCAACTGGAGGATACGTTTTTTGTTATTGGCATTATTAAGGGCTTCATCTTTCGAAATGCGGCCTTCATCATACAGTCGTTTAAGATCTTGCTCCATTGTAATCATTCCTTTATCACTGCCTTCTGCAAGCATCTGATAAATTTCATTCACATTATTGTTGCGAATTGCGGCACGCACAGATGGTGTAGCGAGCAAAACTTCTTTAGCCATGGTGAGTTTACCGTCTACAGTTTGCACAAGCTTCTGGCTCATTACACATGTTAACACATCTGCTAACCTGGTTCGAACTCTGGTTTGTTCTTCCGTTGGTACTTCACCTAATATCCGTTCGATACTCTCCATGGCGGAGGATGTGTGTAAAGTGCCATATGTTTTATGCCCTGAATCAGTGATTTCAAGTGCAGTCATAATTGTTTCAGGATCACGAAGCTCACCGATTACGATAATATCAGGATCCTGCCGTAAAGCCTGAATCGCTCCCATTTTAAAAGAAGGGACATCCCGTCCTACTTCACGGTGGCGAATTACTGAGCGAACAGGTTTGTGTATCAGTTCCACAGGTGATGCAATAATAACCACATGAGCATCTACTGTACGGTTATTTGCATCAATAATGGTATCGAGTGTAGATGACTTTCCGGATCCGGTAATTCCCGTAATAAGTGTCAGTCCGTATTTATAATATTTTAAACTGAGTGCCTTTGCCACCTCTGGATGAACACCTAACCCTTTAAAAGGACGGATTTCAGCATCAATCTTCCGCATATTGAGTGCCAGATGCTCTAAATCAAAATACATATCGGCACGGAAACGCTGATATTCTCCATTGTCAAGTTCTACGGAGTATGAAAAATCAAGATTTTTATCATTAATCAGCTTCTCTCTTTGTGATGGCATTATAATATTATGAAGAAGAACATCCGTCTCTGTCTTTGATAATTCGATTGCTGAGGAGATTGGAGACTTCACACCGTAAATCCTGTACCAGATTTTACCGTCACACCCGGCACTGCCGAGGTCAATATCTGAAGCATTAAGGCTGCGCATTTGAACCAGAAACATCTCGAGCAAATTCTTTAATTCCTGGCGGTTGTCATCTTCAAGATTATCAATAATCTCTCCAATCTTTTTATGATACTCCATTCCCCGGACTGATTTGGGAATTTGCTCAATAATTGGCTGAGCCACATCCTTAATAGGTTTTAGAGATATCGTTTGTCCGTTCATTTTGTAATAATAGCCTGATTCCGATTAAGCTGATATTTTTTATTTAACTTCGGGTGTTTAAAAAAGACTTCCGAAACGATGAAATGTTACAATTCCGAACCCATATTAACTAATAATTTCTAATAATTACCCTGATTAATGAGAATAAAAGTCTTTATTGATTACCTATATACAAAGAACGTATTAAAATGACAGAAATATTTTAAAAGGCAAAACCCTTTGAATATAGTAATTAATAAAAATATATTTTACATCAAACAATATCTGAAACCACTATAAAAAATTAGACTATATTTTTAAAATCCCATTAAAAATATTCCAAACAACTTATGAAAAAAGTTTAGACTTTCCGATAATCGAGAACAGGTCAATTATTTTTATAATTTACGTTCATCCAGTAGTTTTTTCTTTAACTGAAGTAACTGAATATTCATATTCTGAATTTTATCCTGCTGTATTTCAATAATATTTTTGGTGAAAATATTAAACAATTTCTCCGGTCTTCTGCGGAAATAGTTTAACACATCATAACGCTCAAACTTAAGCAGAATACAATCATTGTGGGCGGTTACTTTTGCCATACGGGTGTGTTTGCTGAAAAGAAATGTTTCCCCAAGAAAACTGCCTGCACCAAGATTGGCCAATTCAATATTATCATTCCATACGGTAACTTTGCCATCTGCGACTAAAAAAGCTGACGTAATGTAATCACTTTGATCAAATACGAGGTCATGACTTACAAATCGCTGCTCTTCACCCATTTGAAGAAAAGCAAGTACATCTTCGTAGTGAAAATTTCTTAGCAGATGCGGCGGGGATTTGAGCAGCTTGCGCAGATATGTTGGCATCATATCCATTGGCGGTCGATATTTAAATTGCATTATGGTACTCCGTTTTACTATTTACTAATCTTCAATTGTTATGGCGATTATTTCTTCAATCGATGTAATTCCTTCCTTGATCCTTTCGCGGCCCGATGCGCGAAGTGTAAGCATTCCATCTTTTACCGCTTGTTCTTTGATAACATTTTCATCAATATCTTCACCCGAGTCAAGTATTAAACGTTTGATTTCTTTGGTAAACAGGAGTGCTTCATGTATTGCCGCTCTCCCCTTATAACCTGAATTATTACACTTCTCACACCCTACAGGTCCGTAAAAAGTAGTTGATTCGATCTCTTCGTCAGTAAAGCCAATACCTTTCAATGTTTCGGGATGAGGATTGACTACCTCTTTACAATTTTTACAGAGAGTTCTTATAAGCCTTTGTGCCATAACAAGATTTACAGCATTTGCAATCAGAAACGGTTCAACCCCCATCTTAAATAACCTGGATATAACACTTGGTGCGTCATTCGTGTGAAGCGTGGAAAAAGTAAGGTGACCGGTATTGGCCATTTTAATAGCAATTTCCGCAGTTTTCAAATCACGGATCTCACCAACAAGCACAATATCAGGATCATGACGTAAAATTCCCCTGATCGCCATATCAAATGTCATATGATGACTGATTTTGAGCTGCCTTGCTCCATTGATGAGATATTCAACCGGTTCTTCAACTGTTAAAACATTTTTTGTGGGGTCCAGCACATAGTAAAGTGCAGCCACAAGTGTTGTTGATTTACCACTTCCGGTAGGCCCGGTGATGATCACAATTCCGGATGGTTTTTCGATCGATTTCACAAAATCTGCTTTAGCTTTCTCCTGCAGCCCCAAAATATTGAGATCAGTAATAACCTTGCGGTCATCCAAAACCCGGATCACTACCGACTCAAATTTTCTGTCGAACTGAGCACCGACCATTGGCATAATCGAGACCCTGTACCGGATGCTGTGATTGTCAACTGTTCTCTGAATAAATCCATCCTGCGAAGAATCTCTTTCAAAGCGGTCAACATTACGCGTTTTGTCTTTCACAACTGCTGAAATTGCTTCAGGTTTTACATTCTTCTGCTGATACCAAAGCTGTAACTTTCCGTCTACACGAAAACGGATATCTGTAGTGGAAGGTCCGCTGGGGATAATGTGAATGTCACTTACATCCTGGCGTACAGCCTCAATCAGTACTCCCTCAATCAGAGAGTTGAGCATACTTTGATTAATTTCTGCTTCAATCTCTTCCTCGTCAATTTCCTGATCCGTCTTGCCTTCTAAATCTGTTTCTTCGTAATCTATCTCTTCGAGCAGATCCAGAAATTCATTCTTTTGTTCGTAAACCTTGGTAATAATACTCTCCAGCAATTCATACCGGCAGTATGTTAATTCAAAATGTGTGTAATTTAATTTTGAAAGAATATTTGAAAGAATCGGATTAGAAGGATCTGCTGCAGCAATTGTCAGAGATGTTGATGTTCTTCGAATGGGAATAGCTTTCTGGTGAATCAGCTCATCAATAGATTCATTCGATAATTCCTGAATATACTGTTTAATTTCTTTCAGTTTTTCATCCGGAACCTCATTTTTATCAACAAAAACCTCATCAAAGGCATAAATATTTGCTATCTCTTTCATGATTTGATGGCGGTCGAGATTCAAATCCTGATATAGGATTTGCCCAAGTCTGCGATTTGAGTTAGCCGGTTCACTTGATAAAATATTCAAAGCCATCTGGAGCTGATCGTCAGTTATCACTCCTCTTTTTAAAAGAATATCTCCAATATGTCGCCGTGTATTAACTTTACCCATGTGTAAGATTGATGAAATAAAAAAATTCTAAAACTCAGCTAAAGCCGTTATTAATATACCTAAACAGTTTCATTTTTCAGACAGCTGAAATTTGTAACAAAATTAACCGGTATGCAATTGGATTTTGTTAAAATCCACCATTATTTGGCTGAACAAGTGCTGCTTCAGATGAAACGACCGTAATGGCTATCAGCGCTATCATAATAAATAGATTTATAAACAAATTAATCATATCAATTACGGATTCCATCTTATAGGTTGTTTGTACCTCGTAATATTCCGCCAGCTGTTTCGCATTCTGTCTTAAAGCCCCTGATTCAGCGCCAAGTCTGAAACGGCTGATTGCCGTATTTGTAAAGACACCTGTTGCCTCAATAGCTTCAACCAGCCCCGCCCCTTCTTTGAGCATCATTTTAATAGCTGTCTCTTTAATCTGTTTTTCCATATAAGTATTACGGCATGCCTCTGCCGCAACTTTTATCACTTCAATATTTTGCCCTGAGCCACTGTATAGTGTATAAAATACACGTGAAAAAATCTCAATACTTGTTTTATGGAGAAGGTCACCGATCACCGGTATTTTTATAATATATTTATCGAGCCAGAGTTTACCTTTTGGCGTTTTTACAAACATAAAAAACATAACTGCAGGGATGATAAAAAGGAGGCTAAGAGTGATCCAGTTAGCCTGTAACCAATAACTCATCTCCAGTGTTGCCGCCGTCATTGGCGGTAAAATAATATCGAATTCAAGAAAGAGTTCAGCCGTTGCGGGAAAAATATAAGCCACATAGAAAATACAAGTGGCAATGACGGCAAGTACCGTCACTGTTGGCATCATTAAAGACCTTCTTAAATTCTTCTTGAACTCCGCATCTCTTTCCAGAAACTTTGCAGTACTTTCAAAAACGAGTGCCATGTTACCCGATGTGGATGCCACACTTAACATGTATGCTGCGAACTTCCCGAACACATCTTCATGCTTACCGTAAACCTCGGAGCCTTCCTTACCATCTTTCAGATCTTTCTGAATCTCCTTGATTACTTCTTTCATTTTCTTGTTCTGTGTATCCTCATAAAGAAGAGTCAGAATTTCATCATAGGGAAGCTGCTGTTTTAACAAGTCCGCAGAAAGACTCACAAAAGTCACGATATCCTGAGTGGGTACTCCCCCTTTAAAATCAATTAATTTGCGATTAACGCTGTGTACCTTATATCCAAGTTTTACAAGAGCCCGTTCAAGTTCTTCTTTATTATAGGCTTCCTGTTCCCCCTTAACAACTGGCTTCCCGTCCCGCTGCACTTTGTAGAGATAGGTTTGCTTCTGTTCAATGTTCTGAATTTTATAACCGTTGCCATTCAAAGATTTTTCTACTTTTTTTTGAGCTTCTTTTTTTGAAAGAGCTTCAAACTCAGTTTTAATGGGCTTTCCGGATTGTGAAATTGCTTTTAGTCGAAATTGGGGCATTTGATAAAACCTTAAATTCCTATTTATGTTGAGATATCTTCATTGACAAGAGTAGATTCAACGGGAATTGTGACAATGTTAGCTGTAGATTTTTGTGGTATAATTATAAACCTTTCTCATCTCTCAATCTAATTATGAGTTGATTAAAAATTTATAATTCTTGGAGCCGGTTTCTCTTAAATTATTTTCTGGAATAATTTATTTTGATAAATACATAAAGATTTCATCTATTATTCAGATTATAAAGCAAGTAATTACCTAAAAACTAACCAATGATTTATGAAAATTGTAACAGCTGAAAAAGCAGTAAAATCTATCAATTCAGGTGACAATGTATTTATACATACAGCAGCTGCCACTCCTCAAAAGCTTGTTTTAGCAATGTCAGAAAGGCACAATGAACTTTCTGATGTCCAAATTTATCATCTGCATACAGAGGGGCCGGCCCCATACGCAAATCCGGATTATTTAAAGTCATTCAAAACGCACTCTTTTTTTGTTGGTGCCAATGTACGCTCATCAGTTCAGACAGGAGCAGCGGATTACATCCCAATCTTTTTAAGTGAAGTGCCATATCTTTTTAACAACGGCATTTTATCTTTAGATGTTGCCCTGATACAGGTGAGTCCACCCGACAAGCACGGTTATTGTTCGATGGGGGTTTCAGTGGATGCCAGCCGTGCTGCTGTTTTACATGCTGACACTGTAATTGCACAACTCAACCCGAATATGCCGCGCACTCATGGTGATGGAATTATTCACAGCAGTCAAATATCATACGCAATTGAAGTAGATGAACCGATTCACAAAATAAGGCCTCCGGAACTTACTGACAAAGAGTTAGCCATAGGCAGAAATTGTGCAAACCTGATTGAAGATGGCGCCACACTTCAAATGGGTATTGGCAGTATACCTGATGCTGTTTTAGCCTCTCTTAGTAACCATAAAAACCTGGGAGTACATACGGAAATGTTTTCTGACGGTATCATTCCACTGATCGAATCCGGAGTCGTTAATAATTCAGAAAAACGTGTCCATCCCGGCAAGGTAGTTGGTTCCTTCACCGTAGGAACGAGAAAACTATACGATTTTATGGATGACAATCCGTTAATCGCAATGCTTGACTGCGCTTACGTAAATGATACAGCAGTTATACGAAGAAATCCTAAGGTAACTGCAATTAACAGCGCAATAGAAATTGACCTGACGGGACAGGTCTGTGCCGATTCAATTGGTACAAAGCAATATTCAGGGGTTGGCGGACAAATGGACTTTATTCGCGGAGCTTCTTTGTCAAAAGGGGGTAAACCTATCATAGCGCTGCCCTCCACTACGAATAAAGGAATCTCACGTATTGTTCCCTATTTAAAACAGGGAGCTGGTGTCGTTACAACCAGGGCACACGTTCATTACGTAGTAACTGAAAACGGTGTGGCTAATTTGTATGGAAAAGGATTAAAAGAAAGAGCCATCGAATTAATTAAAATTGCCCATCCTGACCATCGTGAAGATCTTGAAAAAGAAGCCCGAAGCCGGTTTCATAAATATTAATTAACATTCTCAGTTCATTTATTAAACCTATATTGCCTGCTTTATAATTTTTACATAAAATTTAAAAAGAACCATCTGTTATTATAAATTGCATCGGGTTTGACTCTTTTGTATTCTGCTAACTAATTAGTATTAATTACTCTTATTTATGGACTATAAAAAAATACTTCAAGGTGTAGAATTGTCAGATTTTGCAGATGATGATATCAAAAATTACATTTCCAGGCTCTCAAAAATTAATGTTGATTCAACATACTATCTCTTATTACTGGTTGGTCCGTATCAAAAGGGAAAAAAAATATTTCTTTCGCAATTATCCGATGAACTCAACGAAAAAATAAGTCACATTGACTTAGGCAATGTTGTCAGTATCGATGAAAGTGAGACAATAAAAAATATTGATTCCCTCTTTTCGAATCTTACAGAGAAAAGAAAAATATTATTTTTCTCAAATGCAGACAGGCTCTGCGGAGCATATATCGGGTACACCTATTCCAGTAAAAGATATGCGACTCCGCAAGAGCGTTATCTGCTTGCAAAACTAAAAGAAATCGAAAAAGTTATCATCTTTGACATCCAGGATCCCTATAACGCAGATGCAACCATGAGACGGTATGCTCATCATGCAGTTATATTTGACAGGCCGAAATCACTCTTTTCAAAACTGACATGGAAGTTAGGAAGTGTAACTTTTCATGGCCATGAGTTTGAAACTGAGCGGCCTGTATGACCTGAGTCAATAATTTGGCAAACAGTTCGCTTTTAGTTACTTCCTTCCTTTCTATGTTGACACTTTGCTCTCCTGACGGGGGTCAAGATCGTAAAGTGACGAAACCGTAGCCTGAATGGTTTTATACCACTCATTTCCAAATTTGTCATTGATTTGATAGTAATCCTGGAAATCAGGTTTTTTGATATTCATTTTCCACTCCTGGTTTTTTGCCTTAAAAACAGGATCTATATGAAGAAGTTCATGATGCAGCAACATTTTTTGAGTCTCTTCATCAAGCATATCCCATAATTCCCCTGAGACTTCAATCAGGTAGTCATTCCCGGAGTAGTATTTTACTTCCCGCGATGCTTTCATGCATTTTGCAGCCCGCTGTTTTGAGATATTCGGATAGATCAGAAAATAACCGATTTGAGCCGGACCAAACTCCATTTTATTACTCTCAATCACTTGTTTGGCAATACTTTCTACTTCAGGTGATTCCATTAACTGTTTGTCACTCAATTTGATATCACCTTTAGGGTCTAAAAAATCATTTTCAGGCATTGTGTCTTAAATCCTTTGTTTCTGAATGTTCTTGTTCTGTTTTTAATCACTCCAAAGATACTAAAGTTGAATGAAAAGATTTGAACAGTGAAGATCATTTGTTCGTGGATAAAAATTTACTTGTTGTTTTTAGGAATAAAGAAATTCAATATTTTCTTGATACATATTTGGCTAAAATTTGTGATATTGAATGGTATAAGTCACTACTAATTATACAAAAACCTATTCCAATGACATTTATACTAATCGTAGCGTTGTTAACATTTATGCCTGCTGAACCTGACAGAGACGACCTTCTCATTTTTCAAAGTGAGTACAGCGTTGAGGAAACAAGAGACCGGCTGGTATCTGTATTGCGTGATGCCGGAATGAATATTATTACACAGGTTAATCACCAGACCGGAGCAGAATTAGTTGATCTTGAACTTCGGCCTACCCACCTTGTTCTCTTTGGAAACCCAAAAGCGGGAACACCTCTGATGCAATGCTCACAACTTGCCGGAATTGACCTTCCCCAAAAAGCACTCATATGGGAAGATGAGAAGAGGGATGTATGGCTGGCATTTAATAATCCCGAATATCTTGGTGAGAGGCATGGAATTCTCAATGAATGTGAAAGTGAATTGAGTAATGCTCATACTGCTCTCACAAGATTCGGCAACAATACAATTGAATGAAGTTCGAAAGCACTGTTTAAACGTGAGCCGGAATTCTGATCTTAGTATCTTTATGATCCGGGCAAAATTTATAACTGCTCAATAATTTTTTAAAAATCAGGCTCAATCATCCTCTCATATTTTGTACCTTTAGCTTTATTTTAAATTAATTATATAAAATAAAGTTCATCTATGAGCCAAGGAATACAAATTTTATTTATTGCTGATATCGTCGGTGAGCCGGGTTTAAAACTTCTTGAAACAATTTTGCCCGGGATTATCGATAAACATAAACCAGATTTTGTGATTGCAAATGCTGAAAATTCTCACGAAGGGCGTGGTGTTAATCAAAGTATTGTCAAGACACTCTACAATCTCGGAGTGCATGTAATTACGGGCGGAAATCATTCTTTTGACAAATGGAAAATATTCGGTTACATGAAAACCGACAATAATCTGCTGCGCCCTTTAAATTATCCAGCAGGTAATGCCGGATTCGGATACGGCATTTATGATGTACCCGGCACCGAACATAAAATTGGTGTTTTGAATCTCCAGGGCCGCACATTTATGCAGGCAATCGATGACCCGTTTTCAACTGCCGAATGGGCAATTTCCAAAATCAAGGAAGAAACCGATCTGATCTTTCTTGATTTTCATGCTGAGGCTACAGCAGAAAAACTCGCAATGGCCTGGAACCTGGACGGTCAAATATCAGCCTTTGTCGGAACCCATACTCATATCCCAACTAACGATGCCAGGATTTTACCACAGGGAACAGGTTATATTACCGATGCAGGTATGACCGGCCCATTCGACTCCGTAATTGGCATGGATAAAAAAGCATCCATAAAACGTTTTACCCGGGGCACGCCACAGCGTTATAAAATTGCAAAAGGTGATAACAGGATGTGCGCAGTTCTTATCGAAGTTGATCCTGAAACGTCAAAATGCACTTCTATGAAACCCCTCATTTACCCCGAATTCAAAAACAGTTCAAATTCATGACAAGAGCAGATAAAAAAAGTGTAATACGCTGCAATGAACTTTACAAAAGTTTCCCATCAAAATCCGGTAAAGGTAAATTACGTGTTTTACAGGGAGTATCCCTTGAGATTAAGGAAGCTGAGATTGTTTCAATTATTGGCTCCAGCGGCAGTGGTAAAAGCACTCTTTTACACATTCTCGGAGGTTTGGATAAAGCCGACTCAGGGCATGTTTATTGGCATGATACTGATATATTTTCACTGAAATCCAATGACCTTGCTGAAAAACGCAACACAAACGTTGGATTTGTATTTCAATTCCATCATCTTTTACCGGAATTCACAGCCCTTGAAAACGTATTTATGCCTGCACTCATTCGCGGTGATTCCCCTGCCGATGCCGAGCCGCATGCTGCCGGTCTGCTGGATCGATTCGGATTGTCTGACAGGTTACATCACCGCCCGTCTCAGCTCTCCGGTGGTGAACAGCAGCGCGTGTCGATGGCGCGTGCGCTGATGAATAATCCTTCCATTATCCTGGCTGATGAACCGACGGGAAATCTGGATGAGGAAAATACAAATATTATTCTGGACGAACTTTTTCAGCTTCGTGAAATTGATCATGTTTCAATTGTTCTGATTACCCATGAAAAAGCCATTGCCGACAGGTGCGACCGGGTATACAAACTTGTGCACGGACAATTGGAGTAGATCTTAATCTGTCTGATTCTGAATAAAGCCGGTAAGTCAACCCGGAATAAAAGGATTCCGGTTCAATTTTTTACCACAATGTTTATAATTCTCCCTGGCACGAAAATCTCTTTGATTATTTCAGACTCCGAAAGATATTTTTCGACGTTTCTTTCAGATTTCGCAGCATTCAAAACAAATTCTTTGTCTTTTGATTTGGATGCATCCACTTCAAGCTGTGCACGGACTTTTCCATTTACCTGCACGGGATAAGTGACCGTCTCATCTTTCAGATATTTTTCGACTAATTCAGGCCACGGTTCGTAGGTAATTGATTCTGTGTTGCCAAGAATTTCCCACAACTCCTCCGAAAGATGTGGGGCAAACGGAGAAAGCAATTTGATAAAGGGAATAACGATCGTTTTCGGAACTGTTTCCCACTGATTCGCTTCATTAATAAAAATCATAAGTGCGGAAATTGCCGTATTAAACCGCATCTCTTCAATATCGTCAGTAACTTTTTGTATAGCTTCGTGAAGAACTTTTAGTTGATTTTTGTCAGGTTCGGCATCCCTGACCACCGGACTCAATTTCCCTTCTTTATCGGTAAGAAGCCTCCATACCCTGTTCAAAAACCGGTTAACGCCTTCCACACCTTTCGTGCTCCACGGTTTTACCTGCTCAAGCGGGCCCATAAACATCTCATAAAGCCGGAGAGAGTCGGCACCATAATTATCAACCACATCATCCGGGTTAATCACATTGCCGCGCGACTTTGACATTTTGTAGGCACGTGCTTCTACTTTCACATCGGAATCTTTCATAAAAAATGACTCCCCCCTCTTTTCCACGTCATTTTCACTGAGTTTCAGTTTTTCAACTTTGTCAAGGTTTTTGGCTTCTTCGGGGGGTATGTACACACCATCTTTTCTGAATACGGTGAATTCCATTTCTCCCAGTATCATTCCCTGATGAACTAATCTTTGAAATGGTTCTTCTGTAGAGACAAGCCCGCAATCGTATAGTACCTTATGCCAGAACCTTGCATAGAGTAAATGCAATACACTGTGTTCGGCACCGCCTATATAAAGATCAACAGGCATCCAGTATTTTTCAGCACTCTTTTCCACCGGGCCTCCTTCAAAACCGGGACTGATGTACCGTAAATAGTACCAGCATGAACCGGCCCATTGAGGCATTGTATTGGTTTCTCTGTACGCTTTTTTTCCTGTATCCGGATCTGCCGTTTCAATCCACTCCTTGGCTTTTGCAAGAGGCGGCTCGCCGCTCTCAGTTGGCTGAAAATCATCAAGCTCCGGCAGAGTAACAGGTAAATCATCTTCAGACACAGCCTTAGGTTTACCATCCACGTGTATGACCGGAAATGGTTCACCCCAATAGCGCTGCCGGGAGAAAAGCCAGTCGCGTAATTTGTAATTGATACTTTTTTCCCCGGCCCCATTTTTTTCCAGCCAATCAATTATCTTCTCTTTGGCCTTTTCAATCTGAAGCCCGTTTAAAAAATCACTATTGATTGCAGGGCCATCACCGGTATATGCTTTCCCTTCAAAATTGTCAGGAGGCTGAACTGTTCTTATAATCGGGAGATCATACTTTTCAGCAAATTCCCAGTCTCTGTCATCTTGTCCCGGCACGGCCATGATAGCACCCGTTCCGTAATGAATAAGCACATAATCTGCTACCCAGACCGGAATTTTTTTACCATTTACCGGATTCACTGCGTATGCACCTGTAAATACTCCGGATTTCTCTTTATTCAGCTCAGACCGCTCAAGGTCCGATTTTTTTGCAGCCTGCTCTTTGTACTCTTCAATAACGGCCTGCTGCTCCTTAGCAGTAATCTTATCAACCAGATGATGTTCAGGCGAAAGTACCATATAGGTGGCACCAAAAAGAGTATCAGGCCGGGTTGTGAAAACCCTGATCTTTTCATTGGACCCTGCAATTTCAAAATCTATCTCAGCACCAACAGACCGGCCGATCCAGTTTCGCTGCATCTCCTTGGTTGATTGCGGCCAGTCAAGATCATCGAGGCCATCAAGAAGTCTGTCTGCGTAGGCTGTTATTTTCAGGACCCATTGACGCATCGGTTTTCGCACAACCGGATAACCGCCAACTTCACTCTTTCCGTCAATCACCTCTTCATTGGCAAGAACAGTTCCCAGCTTTGGGCACCAGTTTACGGCCACTTCATCCTGGTAAGCCAGCCCCTTTTCAAAAAGTTTCAGAAAGATCCATTGCGTCCATTTGTAATAATCAGGATCTGTAGTATTTATTTCTCTTTCCCAGTCATATGAAAAACCGAGCATGCGCAGTTGCTCACGAAATTTTTTAACGTTTTTTTCAGTGGTTATTCGCGGATGAGTTCCTGTTTTTACAGCATACTGTTCAGCCGGCAAGCCAAAAGCATCCCAGCCAATCGGATGAAGAACATTAAAACCTTTCATCCGCTTGTACCGTGCAAGAATATCCGTTGCGGTATATCCTTCCGGGTGACCTACGTGTAAACCGGAACCGCTTGGATAGGGAAACATATCCAGAATGTAATATTTTGGTTTATCCGTGCTCTTCTCTGTTCTGAATGTTCTGTTATTTAACCAATACGATTGCCATTTGGCTTCAATTTTTGCCGGATCGTATATATTCATAAAAGCTTTAATTGGTTTAAGAGATATAAAATTGAATCTGATTATGAGAGAGAAAAGATAAGAATTTAAAAAATCAATTGATGCTGATAATAAGTGAAACCCGGACTCATTCGGTATGTAATATTAAACGGATCAGAATCAAAAGAAAAATTGCGGTGATTATTAACAAAATGTAACACAACAGGTCTTTAGAAATCCTGATTATAAAGCAGGTTTCACAATCGATAAAAATTTTCTAAAAAAGAACTTTGTTTATTGGTTAAATACTTATTATTTATTAATCATCTACAAAATGACGGCAAATTTAAAAAAAGAGTATACGATCATGAAATTCAATGTTATTGCATTTGCTTTAATTTTTCCGCTATTCATTATAACTGCTATAAACAGTATCAATGCAAATTCTGTCCATAACCAGATTTCTGATGAACAGATTGATCACTTGGTTTTTCAAAGTTCAGGTGAGTCTTTTGATCCGGTAGAAACATCGCTCTCCTCGCTCATAGAAATTTTTGATAAGAAAGGTTATGACATTAAAAAATTGATTGAAGATCCAAGATTTAAAATCTATGATGGTATCAGTGACAGGTTTAAAAAGTCTGCTGAACGCAAGATTGAACATATCGATGATTATAAACGTGTTCTTGGGTTTGACACGAAAAAAGCTAAAATATTTAGTTTTATTGACGAAAATTCTGATCAGCTGCAACTTGCGGAAGAGACCTACGGAATTTCAAAATATGTGATTGCAGCGATCATTGGAATAGAATCTGATTTCGGGAAAAATATTGGTTCCTTCAATCCTTTCAATGCCTACGTTTCCATGTACCTTGAAAATTACAGGGCTGATTTTGCTGAAGCGCAGCTCGTGGAGCTTCTCGAATTTTCAAAGAAAAACAACATCGACATACTTGATCTGAAATCGAGTTATGCAGGTGCCATGTCGTATGCTCAGTTTATCCCCTACTCGCTGAACAAATGGTTTGTCGGATCGGATATTTTTAACATGGATAATAACATAATGTCCATTGGTAATTATCTCGCCTATTTCATGGAGCGCACCGGAACAATTGAAAAATCAGTGTTCAGATATAATCCAAGCTCTCTTTACGCAGAAGCCGTTTTACAGCTCGCCGGAGAAGCCGAAAAGATGTTTGCAGATAGTTAAAGGCAGACTGGAATCATCAGTTAACCTGGCATTTACAGACTTCATTCAAATCGGAGCTTCAGTCAAGAGATGCTTTAATCCGCCGATAAATATCTTTTAAATCTTACCTGTCTTCAAGGCAGCAAAATAAAAAAGGTAAAAAACCTAAAAGGACTGGGAAGGTTCAAGGCAAAGCTCTCTCTTCATCCGATTCTTCAGGCGCATTTCAAATCCGGGTGCAGCTTTAATATGGGGAAGCTCTTTTAATTTCCGGCAAATAAATAAACCCGACAGCGCCTCGCGGCACAGACCGGGTTCGATTGAGAGCAATTCGGTAAAAGCTTTTTGTTCTGTATCGTCTAAATTTTCTTCACAGTAATCAAGTAAAAAATCTGTGATTACCTGATCGTAATCAGTATAATTTGTCATGGCAAGAGACTTAACTTTGGGTATTTATAAGCCTCTTACCACATATTTTTTAAAATGTTTCCTGTAAAGAGTAATCTTGCAAAATTTCCTGCAGCTGGATGCGTCCCCTGTTGATTCTCGACTTAACAGTGCCCATGGCAGAGCCGGTTATTTCTGAAATCTCTTCGTAGGTCAGCTGCTGAATATCCCGCAGGATAATTGCTTCCCTGAAGTCATCATTCAGCGTATGAAGTGCCTTTTCAAGCTCTTCAACACAAAATTTCTGATGAAGCTGTTCATCCTGTAATATAGATGTGTCTTCGATTGAAATTTCAAAATCATCCGGATTTGACGGATCAGCATGCATTGAAACAGTTGACATTCTTTGCTTCTTCTTGTACATGCTCTTTGCCAGGTTCAGAGCTATCGTATAGATCCACGTGCTCAATTTTGCAATGCGTGTATAGGATTGACGGCTTTTAAAAACCCTGAGGAATGTTTCCTGAACCAGATCTTCACAATCTTCATGATTATGAGTGTAGCGGAACAAGAAATTGTGCAGCCTGTCTTTAAACCTGCTTACAAGAATATCAAAAGCTTGCATATTACCTGCCTGCAGTTGTTCCATTACGTCTTCATCAGAGAGAGTTTGCAGATTTACACTGTTATTAGTCACTGTATTCATTTTTGATACCCCGTAGTTTTCGTTGCTGTTAAGCAGCCGTCTTAACCGACGATGCGCGTAATCAGCAGAAGAAGTATCGAAGAGGTATCCAGTGTGGTAAAGCCTTTGGCGGCGCGATCGGCGTCGAGCAGGGCTTCGAAAATCCCGGGCATTTCGGCAAGACTGAAATTGGATGCGTCTTGCCATTGACGGTTAAAAATCCAGTTATTGGTAATCCCAAGTTCAGACTGAACCTGTTGTTTACCTAACCCTTTTTCAGTCAGACGCCGAATTTGCCAGATATTTCCAAACACACTGTAAAAGAACCCCACGGTACGAATAACTTCTCCCGCTTCTATATTACTTTTAAGCAACATCTGTTCCGCAATACGGAGGCTCTTGTCCAGATCCCTGGAAATTAGGGCGTCTTTCAGCTCAATCGCCGAATATTCACGATATGCGCCGATTATTTTTTTTACATGCTCAAGATTAATCTCTGTTTCACTGTCTACAAAAGTACACACTTTATCTATTTCTATGGACAGTAACTGCAAATTATTGCCTACAAGCTGCGACAGCACTTGTGCGGCCCTGGCATCAATTTTTTTGTTATGTTTGTGATCGATCCAGTCAGTTACCCAATCGGCCAGTTTATAATCAGGAAGAAATTTAAACTCAAAAGCAGCTGCCTGTCCCCCCTTTTTTTTGAGTGCTTTACCAAGAGTCATTCTCTTATCGGGATGCTTTTCATCGATAAGACAAAGTAATGTTTGTGGATTGGGCTGATTCAGATAGGATTCAAAATCATTCAGGTGTCCTTCGCCATCAGGCACCTTCTCCCCTGCCTTCAGGAATTCACGTACGATAACCACCCGCTGATCAGCCATCATCGGAAAACTTCGTGCGATATCCAGGATTTTTCTCGGCGTGGTTTCAGAACCATATAGAAGGTCAAAATTAAAATCACGCTGCTCAGGCGGGACCATTCTCTCTATCTCATCCTGAAGCCGGTCAATAAAAAAGGTCTCTTCACCATACAGGTAGATCACCGGTTTTCGTTTTTCGGGAGACCGGATTACAGAGAGAGCATCCTTGTAGATATCGATACTTGTAGGCCTGGCCACTTTATGATTTTATGAATTGATTACAAAATAACATTCTAAAGGTAAGCAAGATTTTGGAAAAAGTAATTTGAAAAGAGATTGGTTATTTGGGGTTCAGGGTGTGAAACTCTGCCTTATTACTGGTAAGGAGCGCTAAGAACCACCTCACTCCTGAAAGTACGGATAAATGAAAGTTTTGTAAGATTACCGGTTGAATATTCTTATTGTTCACCTTATTTACAATAAAAGGGTCATTAATTTTAATTCCTGCACTGCTTGCCGTGTTCAGACTTCAACCGATCTTTGCTCATCCGGAAAAATGATGTGTTCTATTTGACGTTTAGTTTGTATACTACCAACAGAAACTGTAAATATTTCTAATCATGAAAACCGTAACTTTAGAGATTTTTAATCAAAAAAACTTTTTTTAATAACCAAATATTTTAAATAGTAGAAAAATTATAAATATATGGAAACAGTACTTGTACAAATAAAAAGCAAGAAAGCTTATAAACTTCTGAGAAATCTGGAAGACCTGCATATCATCAAATTGATAAAGAAAAAGCATTCCGGCGATCAAAAATTATCCGACAAATACCGTGGTGCCCTATCCGATAAAGTCGCCGATGAACTTCATGAATATGTTGATCAAAGCCGAAGCGAATGGGACAAAAACAGTATTTGATTGATTCCAATGCCGCCATCGATTATTTGGGTAAAAAGCTTCCTGATAGTGGAACTACATTTATGGATGGCGTTATTGACATGGTACCAATCTCTCAATTATTACGAAAATTGAAGTTCTTGGGTTTAAAACTACTCAAGATCAATATAATGTACTGAGCAGTTTTATAGAAGATTCTGTCATATTTGACTTAACTGATCCTATTGCAGATAAGACAATTCTGATTCGAAAGAAGTATAAGACAAAACTTCCCGATGCAATTATAGCCGCAACCGGCATGGTTTACGATCTGAGTTTAATTACAAGAAATATCAAAGATTTTAAAAATATAAAAGGTCTAAAACTGATCGATCCATATAACAGATAATCCACACTCAAAAACCGCCCGAACTCCGGGGTGTAGCTCCGGTTGCTTCCCTCCCACCGGCAGATGTCTGTGTAGTCGATGCAGGCACCAGATAAAAAAGTCAAATCCTGAAGATCTGATTCCTTGGGAAAAGGCCCGGAAACAATTTACCTTTAAATACAAATCGTAATAATTTAAAAAGCACACCCGTCGGGAAGTGGTTCTCTGTTTTCAAGATCAGCTGCAAAATCTTTGTCCAACTCCGCTTTTTCAAAACCCGATTCTGCGGAACCAAAAAAGGCCTCACCGCCATAGCCGCTGTTATTCATGTGTGCCCTGACCCAAACATCCGTATCCGCTTCTATTTCCACAGGTCCCCCGCTCCGGGTAAATGGTTGTTCATTGACATGACTGTGAAGAAGTACTCTTCTGAAAATAAGCTCACCATCTTCCGAAACCACTTCCCACCAATCGGCATACTGATCACAGCCGGTATCCGGGCTGCTCACTTCCACCCGAAAAGTGTAGCCGCCTTCATTTCCGGACAGATCAACTGAGGTTACATCTGCAAATCCTTCGTTTTGATTGGTTGATTCATCTACGATTTGTTCTCCGGAAGAGGAGCAACTGAAGATCAAAATAAAAGAGAATAGAATTAAAAACCGGTATTTATTTCCTGTAAACATATCGATGTTTTAGCCTTAAGATTAAAATCAATACTGATAATTTCAAAGTAAACAAGATCAGGACAAAATCGTAAAACGGTTTTTATGGCCGGAGCCTCCCCAGCATTCTTGGGAACGGTATTGTTTCGCGCACGTGCCCGAGGCCGCATAACCAGCCAACCGTGCGTTCGAGTCCCAGGCCATAGCCTGAGTGTGGTACGGATCCAAATCTGCGCAGATCAAGATACCAGCTAAAGACCTCTTCAGGAAGATCGTGTTCGGCAATACGTTTTTGAAGTTCTTCAAGACTGTCTTCCCGCTGGCTGCCCCCGATTATTTCACCAAACCCTTCCGGAGCCAGAACATCCATAGCCAGTGATAATTTATCGTTTTCGGGATCTCGTTTCATGTAAAAGGCTTTTACTTCCGCAGGATAGCGATGTACAATCAGGGGAGCATCAAATTGCATGGTTAAGATGGTTTCATCACTGCCGCCAAAATCATTTCCCCACTCAAAACCCTGTGCAGATTCTTTCCAGCCGGGAATATTTCTCAGATCTTCTTCGATTTGGGCAAACCGGGCATGAATCTCCTTAATCCGCTGATCAATCTGCGATTTTCTCCATTTTTTAGCCGAGCCGTGCTCCTTTTTTAACTCTTTCTCTTCCTTCTCAAGTTCAAATATCTCCTCTTTTCTGCCTGATTCCATCTCATCAAGCATGTTTGCAGTTTTATCACTTTTTAAAAGATCCACAGCTTCTGTATAAGAAATTCTGTGAAAAGGCTTGTCTGCCGCAGCCTGCAGGTGAGATGTATCCCGCTCCAGGATTTCAAGCTCTGACCTGTTCTGATCGAGTACCGATTTCACAATAAACTTAATCATCTCTTCTGCCAGGTCCATATTCATATCGAGATCATAAAAAGCCATCTCTGGCTCAATCATCCAGAATTCGGTGAGATGACGCCTGGTTTTGCTTTTTTCGGCACGGAAGGTGGGCCCGAATGTATACACCTTACCATGAGCCATTGCCATCGCCTCAGCGTAAAGCTGGCCGGATTGTGTCAGGTAGGCTTTCTCATCAAAATAGTCCGTTTCGAATAGCGTGGTGGTTCCTTCGGCAGCATTCCCTGTAAATATCGGTGCATCCATCTGGATAAAATCCCGATCCTGAAAAAAACGGTGGATGGCATAGATGATTGTATTTCGAACCCGCATGGCAGCCCACTGACGCTGGCTCCGCAGCCATAAATGACGGTTCTCCATCAGGAATTCCACCCCGTGTTCTTTTGGAGTAATCGGATAATCTTCAGCAATCTGAATAATCTTCAAATCATCCACATGTAATTCATAGCCGCCAACGCTGCGATCATCTTTTACAACATTGCCACTGATTTCCACTGAACTCTCCTGCTTCAGTGAACCTGCATCTTCAAAAACCTGACCCGATACATCATCAGCTGAGACAATACACTGACAGAGCCCTGTTCCATCCCGTAACTCAATAAAATGTAAGTTTTTACTGCTTCTAATGTTGTACACCCACCCCTTCAGTGTTTTTGTCTGACCTTCAAAATTTTTCAGATTTTTTATGTAAACCATTGTTTTGATCGTTGTAATTTTTCAGTTTTTATAACAAATTTCGAAATATGATTACCAAATAATGCCACAAAGATAAAGGCTGTAAATACGAAGACAAACTGTTTTGCAGCATCCCTGTTTATTGCTTCTTTTCAGGAACCAGCAATGTTTCAGAATATGAGTCTTTATCGAAAAAAGAATCGCTGAAATCTTTTATATCGTCCGCAGATACTTCGTCAATTTTTTCGACCAATTCATCGAGTGTAATAAAGCGGTTGAAGTAGAGTTCACTTTTTGCCAAACGGTTCATTCTGTTGCTTGTGCTTTCCTGGGATAAAAGCAATTTCCCCTTAAGATGCGCTTTAGCTTGCTGCAACTCTTTTTCGGGTACCTTTTCAGATTTTATCCGGTCAAACTCTTCGAAAATTAGCGATCGCACATGATCCACATACTCCTGATCCGTTCCGATATAGACTCCGAACAAGCCCGAATCCAAGTAAGTCTGGTTAAATGAGCCGATAGAGTAACAGTAGCCATATTTTTCCCGGATATTCTGATGCAATCTTGAACTCATTCCCCCGCCCAAAATTGTGTTAGCTAAAAGCAGGGTGTACTTTTTAGCGTGATCATAATCAAGGCCGCGCCTCCCAAGTATCATATGAGTCTGTTCAATCTGTTTGGATATTACTTTTTTGGAGACTTCGTATGGAGTGAGCGGTTGTTTCCGGTTTTCCGTAGTTTTCTCATTTTGAATATCCAGCATTTCAGCGGCAAGCCGAACCACCTTTTCGTGTTCAGCATTTCCTGCAACTGCCAATAAGAGATTATCGGGCTGATAACGGTTACCGATATAATCAAACAGGTCTTCTCTGGTAAAAGATTGAATGGTATTTTCAAACCCGATGATTGGGCGTCCAATCGGATGGTTTTTAAAGATCTGGCTTCCAAACTCTTCGAAAATTACATCATCAGGGCTGTCTTTGTACATTTTGAGCTCCTCAAGAACCACTTTTTTTTCCTTCAGCATCTCCTCTTCAGGAAATTTGGAATTTCGTACCATATCTGTGAGTACATCGAGAGCTGTTTCAAGTTTGGAATCAAGACAGCGTGAGTAATAGCAGGTGTATTCGGTCGATGTAAAAGCATTCAGGTAGCCTCCTACCGATTCCATACTCAATGCAATGTCATATGAAGATCTTTTTTCTGTGCCTTTGAACAGCATGTGCTCAAGAAAATGTGTGATTCCGGCAAGGCCATCATTTTCATGACGGCTTCCGGTCTTCACCCAGATACCGGCAGTTACACTTTTTACACTCTCTATATATTCTGTGACAATCGTTAAACCGTTCTCTAATACTGTTTTTTTTATATCTTCTTTCACTTCTTTTTGACTATAGTTAAATAAAAAGGCACCGCTTTATTAGAAACGGTGCCCATTGAAAAATTAAGTACAAAGAGGATTAATCTTCTTTGGGGATTAATGCTTTTCTTGAAAGCCGGAGTTTTCCTCCATGTTCAACTTTCAGGAGTTTCACATCAATTTCATCACCCACCGAAAGAACATCTTCAATATTTTTCACGTGGCTGTGATTTACTTCTGATATATGAAGCAATCCTTCTTTTCCCGGAACAATCTCTACAAAAGCACCGTAGTCTTTCAGAGCTTTTACCGTACCTTTGTAAACAGCTCCTTCTTCCAGGTGCCCGGTAATCTCTTCGATTCGCTTTTTGGCCTCTTTGGCTTTTTCGAGATTGTCAGATGAAATCGTGATAATTCCTTTCCCTTTTTCATTCTCTTCAACAATGATCTCGGTTCCGGTCTCTCTTTGCAGAGTTTGAATCACTTTTCCGCCAGGGCCGATAACAGCACCGATCTGATCACCGTCAATTTCCATTTTCAGGAATTGGGGAGCATATTCAGAAAGCTCTTTTCGCGGCTCACTAATCGTTTCAGCCATTTTCTCCAGGATATGCATACGGCCGGCATGAGCTTGTTCAAGTGCTTTTTCAAGCAGTTCAAAGCTGATTCCTTTCACTTTCATATCCATTTGAGTGGCAGTAATTCCGTCCGCTGTTCCTGCGGTTTTAAAGTCCATGTCGCCCATGAAATCTTCTTCACCGCGAATATCAGAAAGTATTACACTGTCATTTTCACCGACAATCATTCCCATCGCAATTCCGCCGACCGGCTTTTTGAGGGGAACGCCTGCCTGCATAAGTGCCATTGACCCGGCACATACAGAAGCCATTGAAGATGAACCGTTTGATTCCAGAATATCAGAAATTATCCGGACCACATAGCTGAATTCTTCAAAATCAGGCATGATCATTTTGAGTGCTCGCTCGGCAAGGTACCCATGTCCAATTTCCCTTCGCCCCGGGCCTCGCATAAAGCCGGCTTCTCCCACACTGTAGGGCGGGAAGTTATAGTGAAGCATAAACTGCTTGGCATCTTCATGGAAAAGTGTATCAATCATCTGTTCATCCCGTTTTGAGCCGAGAGTCACAGTTGCAAGAGCCTGGGTTTCACCTCTTGAAAATATGGCTGAGCCATGAGCCCTTGGCAGGTAACCAACTTGTGTCCAGATGTCACGAATATCTTCGGGAGATCGCCCGTCAATTCTGCGTTTACTCTCCAGAATCTGGTTTCGAAGTGCCTCTTTTTCCATTCCAGAAAAGATATTACCTATTTCATCTCCGGCATCTTCATACTCTTCAATCTCTGTAATTTTATCTATAACAGAGGTTTTCAGTTCTTTCAGTTTTTCGTTGTACTCTTCTTTTCCAAGGCCTGTGCTGACGATATCTTTTATTGCAGACTCAGCAAGTTCTTTCACTTTGGATTCCAGAGTCCCATCCACCGGTTCGGGGACAAAAACCCGCTTGGCTTTACCAAACTCTTCGCGCAGCTCTTCCTGAAATTCACATAGTTTGATAATTGCTTTATGGCCTTCTTTGATGGCATCGAGCATCTCTTTTTCAGAGATTTCTTCCATTTCACCTTCTATCATGATAACACTGTCGGCCGTTCCGCCAACCAATAAATCGATATCGCTTTTTTCTAGTTCCTGAATCGTGGGATTGATTACAATATTGCCGTCCACACGCCCGATCCGAACTTCTGCCATCGGGCCGCCAAATGGAATATCAGAAATGTGAAGTGCTGCCGAAGCACCGAATCCGCCGATTGCATCGGCTTCATGCTGACCATCAGAAGAGATTATATAACATATAATCTGTGTATCGTTTAGATATCCTTTGGGAAAGAGCGGCCGGAGACTTCTGTCGATCAAACGACTTGCAAGTATTTCACCATCCGAAGGGCGTCCTTCCCTTTTCAGAAATCCTCCCGGGAATTTACCTCCGGCTGCAAAACTCTCTCTGAGGTCAACAGTTAAAGGGAAAAAATCCTGGCCCGGTCTGGGCTCTTTAGAGGAAACAGCAGTACATAAAACCATGGTTTCGCCCATGCGCACTACTACAGCTCCATCGGCCTGTTTCGCAAGCCTTCCGGTTTCAATCGACAGTGATTTACCGGGGGCAAATTCTACTGATTTAAAATTTTCTTTCATTGGTAATCCTATTATTTATATTCAATTTACAATTACGAGTTTGTGCTATGAAAACCGCATTGTACACAATTGATGAGACGGGAAAAGATCCAGACAACACAAGTGCCATATAGAAAAAGGCACGCTCACACGTGCCTCGTTTTAATAAACTATTTTCTGATTCCGAGTTCCTTAATCAATGAACGGTATTTTTCAATATCTTTTTTGGTCAGGTAATTCAATAACCTACGTCTTTTGCCAACCATTTTCAGCAATCCCAAACGGGAAGAGTGGTCTTTCATATTGCTTTTGAGATGGTTAGTAAGATGATTGATACGTTCTGTTAATATGGCAATTTGCGCTTCCGTTGACCCTGCATTATCTGCAGCACCGCCATATGTTTCAATTAATTCAGCTTTTTTTTCTTTCGTTATACTCATTCTAAATTTTTCATTTGCACAGTTAAAAAACACTTAATTTATTATCCTTTAAAAATAGGCTTATTCTTTAAGTATTGCAATGTCTGGTTTTCTCTCTTTTAATATAGATTCTGTTTCCGTACGGTCTTTATATAAACGGTTTTTTAGTTCTTCAATACTGCTAAACTTTATTTCATCCCGGATTCTTTTTACGAATTGGATTTTTAGTGATTCACCATAAATATCACTGTCGAAATCAAGAATGTGAATCTCAATAGTGCGGTTGCTTCCCCCGTACGTAGGTCTCGTACCTATATTCATCATTGCCTTAAAGTAATTCTTTTGAAAATAAACCCAGACGGCATAGACTCCATTTTTGGGAACAATTTTCCGGGGATGAGAAGGGAGTAAATTTGCAGTCGGAAATCCAATTTTTTCACCCTGCTTGTTGCCGTGAACAACCGTACCTGACAGTAAATAATATCGTTCAAGCAATTTGGAAGCCTCTTCCACGTCTCCATCCTTTTCGAGTGCATGTCGGATTTTGGTGCTGCTCACTGCTTTATCTTCTACTTCGTGTTTAGAAACAATATGTGCATCAAAACCGAGCTTTTTTCCCAGTCTCTTCACTGTATTTATGGATCCTTCACGATCTTTTCCAAATTGATGATCATAGCCGATAATAAATTGTGAAACTCCAATTTTTTTCCAGATGATATCACTTACAAACTCATGTGAAGTCAGAAGTGAAAAGTCTCTGTCGAAGGGTATGACCACCATTTCATCGATTCCCATTTCGGCTAATAAACTGCATCTTTCTTCAAGAGTAGTGAGTAAATTAATTCCTGAACTCCCGGGATCAATAATTTCTCTCGGATGTGGATCAAAAGTAACAATTACACTACGTGCATTTCTTTTTTTAGCTTCTGATATTACTTTATTGATGAGCACCCGGTGGCCTGCATGTACTCCATCGAAAGTACCAACAGTAAGTACTGTATTTATTATTCGGTCTACATCTTCCAGATATACAAGTTTCGCCATATTATTGATTCATACGGTTTTCAAATTGTGCTGGTGTGAATGCATGATCAACAGAAAAATAGCCGATTTTCGTTCTTCTTAAACTTTCAAGATGTGCCCTGCTATTTAAAACTATACCGAGATCATGAGCAAGTGAACGTACATAGGTGCCTTTGCTGCACTCAACCATCAGATGCAAATTGCCATTCTCATAATTGTATATATTCCAATCATATATATGAACAGTTCTTGAGCTCAGTTCAACAGATTCGCCCCTTCTTGCTTTTTTATAAAGACGTTCTCCCTTTACTTTGATTGCCGAATAGATTGGCGGAACCTGTTCAACTTCGCCCATAAAATTTTCGTTGATTACTTTTTTTATATCCGATTCGCGAATGTGCTTCCATTCTGCAAAATTATCGGGATCTGTTGCAGTATCATAACTTGGTGTTGATGACCCGAAACGAATATTTGCAACATATGTTTTTTTCATCTCCTGGATCTGGGATATAGATTTTGTCGCTTTACCGCAGCAGAGGATCAGTAAACCTGTAGCAAGAGGATCAAGGGTACCCGCATGGCCCACTTTTTTTATTTTGATTCGGTTACGCACGAATGCTACAACATCAAAGCTGCTCCAGTGTTCAGGTTTATCCACCAGAATTACAGCTCCATCACTAAAATGAAACCCGGTCAGATCGGATGATCGCAGATCTGCAACAGGAAGATTGCTTAGAGGGATAATCTGAGCCATCTGATAACTTATCCTCTATTCAGGTGAGCCTTTATCATACCCGTCTTTTTTTGTCTCATCAAAAAGTTTTTCAAGCTTATTGATGTATTCTGCTGTGTCGTCTTCAAAAAACAGTAATTCCGGAATACGGCGTACCTGGTTTTTAATTTTTTGAGCAAGTTTATAACGAATCTCATCCTGGCTATTGTCAATCATCTTATAGATTGGTTTTTCATCGCGGCCCGGGGCAAAAACACTTAAATAGACCTTTGCAATGGTCAGATCATCTGTTAATTGAACACGTGTTACGGTGACAAATGATCCCTGAGGCTGGTATTCCTTTTGTAGTATTTCACCGAGATCTTTTTGAATAACGGATCCAAGGCGTTCAGTTCGAATACTCATAATAGATGATAAGAAAATTAAAAATTCATTACTTCTTATTACCCGGTATTTCTTAACCAAATATAAAGGACAAAACGTACCAGGAAATTAAAGAATAGGATAGCGGGATTATTGTTTAGAAACGTCTTCAAGTTTACGTTTCTCTTCCACTTCAGTAAAGCTTTCAAGTTCATCACCCACTTTGATATCATTGTAATTTAAAACACTGATGCCACATTCATAACCGGCCTGAACTTCTTTTACATCATCTTTAAATCGTTTCAGAGAATCTATTTGCCCTTCAAAAATAACAACTCCGTCGCGGATTACACGCACAGGATTATTTCTGTTAATTTTCCCGTCAAGAACATAACAACCTGCAATTGTGCCAACTTTGGACACTTTAAAGACCTCTCTCACTTCCACATAACCAAGAATTTCTTCCCTGATTTCGGGGCTTAACAATCCTTCAAGAGCATCGTGAACTTCATCAACAGCATCATAAATAACACTGAAGAGCCGTATATCAATCTTCTCTTTTTCGGCAATTTTTCTTGCATTGGCAGAAGGCCTTACCTGGAATCCAATTATAATTGCGTCGGAAGCCGAAGCAAGTAATACATCAGATTCTGTGATTGCGCCCGAACCGGTATGGATGATATTAACCGCTACTTCATCGGTACTCAATTTTTGAAGTGCACCGGAAAGAGCTTCGATCGATCCGTCAACATCTGCTTTTATGATAATGTTAAGTTCAGACACTTCACCGAGGGCCATTCTTCTTGACAAGTCATCGAGGGTAAGGTGTTTTGTGGTTCTGAGAGACTGTTCACGCCTGATCTGTTTTCGCTGATTTGCAATTTCCTTCGCTGTTTTTTCATCCTTCGGAACAATCATCTTGTCTCCGGCCTGCGGGATATCATCAAATCCTGTTAGCTGTATCGGTGTGGACGGGCCCGCCTCTTCCAGGCGATGTCCGTGTTCATTCTCCATAGCACGAGCCCTCCCGAAGCAAGGTCCTGCTACAAAAGGATCGCCAATCTTGAGTGTACCATTCTGGACCAGCATATTCGCGACAGTTCCTTTCCCTTTATCAACTCTTGCTTCAAGAACAATTCCCTGAGCACGCCGGTCGGGATTGGCTTTCAATTCCATTAATTCAGCTTCAATCAGTACTTTTTCGAGCAGTTCTTCTATTCCCTGTCCGGTATGGGCTGACACTTCAGCACACTGATTTTTTCCGCCCCACTCCTCAACAATCACTTTCTGATCTGCCAGTTGCTGTTTAATTCTGTCGGGGTTTGCCCCTTCCTTATCCATTTTATTAATAGCAACAACAATCGGAACATCAGCGGCTTTCGCATGATTAATGGCTTCAATTGTCTGCGGCATAACCGAATCGTCGGCTGCTACTACAAGAATCACAATATCCGTAGCTTGGGCTCCCCTGCTTCGCATTGCTGTAAAAGCTTCGTGACCAGGGGTATCGAGAAACGTTATTTTTCTGTCATCATCCGTTTTTACTTCGTAAGCTCCGACGTGCTGGGTAATTCCACCGGCTTCACCGGCAGCTACTTTTGTTTTTCTGATGTAATCCAGCAGTGATGTTTTACCGTGATCTACGTGACCCATTACAGTAATAATAGGAGCTCTTGGTTCCAGATCTTCGGGGTCATCTTCTTCAACTTCAATATCTTCGATTACTTCTTCAGCATCCACAAATTCAACGTCTGTATCAAACTCCGAGGCAACAAGTTCAATGGTGGATGCATCCAGTCTTTGGTTTATGGAAACCATCATGCCGATGCTCATGCAAGCGGTAATTACATCATTTGGTTTCACATCAAGAAGATCGGCAAGATCACTGACCGTTATAAATTCAGTAACTTCAATTACATTCTGGTCTTGTTCCGCACCTTCTTCCAGAAGCTCCTCCTCTCGCTCTTCACGTCGCTGCTTTCTTCTTTTTTGGCGCTTGGAACCCACGGTGCCGCCTTCTTTCATTTTCTGAATTGTTTCCCGCATTTTGCGTTCAACATCTTCCTCGTCGACACTTTTTTTGCTTCTTGATTTACGCCCTTTCTTCGTTTTTTTCTTGGTTTTCTTTGTGTCGGTTTCAGCCTTCTTTTTCTTCTCTTTCTTTTTTGCTGCGGTGAGTTCCTCGTCAGTATCGCGATCTTTACGGCGCTTTCGCTTTTTCTTCTTTTTAGTATCGCTCGCTTTGGCAAATTCTACTTTTCCAAGTATTTTTGTCCCCTTCAGTTTGTTGGCTTTACCGCGGAGTATATCTTCTTCATCTTCATCTTCCTCTGGTTTGCCTTCCTTCGCTTCTGCTTCCTCAGGCTCTTCTGTTTCAGGTTTTTTCTCTTCCGATGCAACCTCTTCTTCAGGTTCTTCAGTTATCTCTTCTTCGTCTTCATCCTGCTCAATAACAGCTTCTTCTTTTTCGGGCTCTGCTATTTTTTCTTCAGCTTCTGCAATTTCAGTTTCCTCTTCAGCAGCAGCTATCTCTTCAATGGGCTCATCAACTGGTTCCGGCTCGTCTGCAATTTCTACATCCTCTGCATCTTCGGCGGTAACCTGTTCTTCTTCTTCGTCCACATATGGTTCTTCCTGCGGCTCAAGCGGAAGATCATCAAGGGGCTCCAGGAAATCATCAAAGGAAGCTCTTTCGGATTTGGACGACTGACTCACCCGCTTTGATTCATACTCCTCCCTTGAAAATTCATGCTCATAGCTTCTGTCTCTGTCTTCTCCGTAAGCATCAAGCAATACTTCGTACATCTCCGCAGTGATACTTGAATTCGGCTTATTGGCGATTTCAAATCCACTCTCTGCAAGGGTATCTACAATAGATTTAGTAGCCACGTTAAATTCAGAAGCTACTTTAAATAATTTTTTGGGTCTTTGGTCGGTCATACAGTTTGTTTACGGTCGTTTTAAAAAAGCAACATCAGTTCTTAAATATCACTTAAAGGTACGATCAATCTTCCTCGTCCTCAAATTCATAAGAAATTATATCAATAATCTTTTCCGCTTCTTCAGGAGTAATTTTGCCATCTGTTCGATTGACAATTTCCTGTTCATCAAGCTCAAGAACAGCTCTGGCAGTATCACATCCTATTTCATGAAGCATGTTAATGGTTTCTTCACCAAAATCAATTTCAAATTCTTTCAGGTCAATATCGTCTTCTTCTTCAACCTCCCTGTACACATCAATTTCGAAACCGGTTAGCCGGGACGCCAATCGAATGTTCACGCCTCCCTTGCCAATGGCTTTTGATACTTCATCAGCCGGTACCAGTACGTTTGCATTTTTACCATCTTCACTAATTTCAACTTTCATGACATGTGCAGGCTGAAGTGCACGTTTTATAAACTCATACTTGTCATCTGTGTAGTTTATAACATCGATATTTTCATTTTGCAGTTCACGGACAATCGCATGGATTCTAATCCCTTTCATGCCCACGCATGCACCAACCGGGTCAACTCGCTCATCATGCGACATCACAGCCACTTTGGATCTGTCGCCCGGTTCCCGTGCAATGCGTTTGATATCAATAATGCCGTCAAATACTTCCGGGATTTCATTTTCAAAAAGTCTTTCCAGGAAAAGCGGTGAGGTTCTGGAAATAATCACAGTAGGATTTCCATTGTATCTTTTAACTTCAGATACAACAGCCCGGATCGTATCGCCTTTCCGGTAACGGTCTTTATAGATCTGTTCACTTTTTGGAAGCAACAGTTCTACCCCGTTGTGATTTACGAGAATGTCATTATTATTTCTGATTTGATACACATCACCAAGCACTATTTCGCCAATCCTGTCGGTATAGTCATCGTAAATATTTTCCTTTTCAATTTCACGTATGCGCTGAGCCAGTTGCTGCCGGGCCATGGTAACCGCCCTCCTTCCAAAATCAGCAATCGAAATTTCCTGGGCGAATTCATCATATAACTCAAGATCAGGGTCCATCTTTTTAGCCTCATCCAGTGAAATTTCTGTTACCGCGTCGGTCAGTTCTTCAGCCGGAACAACCTCACGAATATGCAGTATTTGTATCTCTCCGCGATCGGGGTTCAAAATTACATCGAAAGCTTCATCAGATTCATATTTTTTCCTGATCATGGTCCGAAAAACATCTTCAAGAATTGTTAATAATAAATCTCTGTCAATACCTTTGTCTTTTGCAATTTCAGCAAAAGACTGAATTATCATTTTTGAAATATCATTTTGCATCTGAGAAACTCCTGTTTAGGATCATATTTTTGGTAAAATTTTGGTTTCAACAATTTCATCAAGTCCGACTTTAAGAATTTTATTCTCTTTTCCACCGGGTTTTAATTCAATGTCCTTATCTGTAACAGCGGATAAAACTCCTTCCTCTGTCTCGTAACCATCTTCTGATTTAAACTTTACACGCGCATACCGTCCGGTATTTTTACGGTATTGCCGGATATCGGTTAAAGGTTTACTCAAACCGGGTGATGAAACATTCAATCTGTACGATCCATGCATTACATCATGCGCATCAAGCAGAAACCCGAGTTCACGGCTTATTTCCGAACATTTGTCAACATTCACCGTCTTTTCTTCAGAATCGACATTCACCCACACAACCGTTCCCTGATGTTGTTTTATCTCAACATCAACTACAAACATATTGTATTGTGCTGCAATTGGTTCAGCCAATTTATGAATAATTATTTCCGGTGATTCAGACATCGTTTACCTGGTTCAAAAAATAAAAAAAAGCGAGTGCCCTTCGACGCTCACTGCAGACTCTAAAAATACCGTAAAGTACAGAAAATTACAACTTATACGCGTAACTGATTTCTTAACAGAAGATATCTAATTATATTGTCTTTTCACATGTTAATCTGAAGTTATGCACGAAAGTATAATTGATAATACAACAATCTGATAAATGAACGTACATTTGAATCTTCTATTACTCCTGATATCATTTTTATTTATATCCTGTGAATCTGAAAAACCAAGGCAAAGCGCTGATTCGGAAGGACGGACACTGAATTATACGGGACAACTCAGTTTCCTGACAGCAGATGGTAATGAGATTACAACGGTACAAATTGCTGTTGCCGATGATGAAGCCTCCAGAAGTGCGGGGCTGATGGATGTAAGAAATCTCCCGGAGCAACATGGAATGTTATTTATATTCGACGATGAACAACCCCGGAGTTTTTGGATGGCCAATACCCCGCTGTCACTGGATATAATATTTGTCAATTCGGAAATGGAGATTATTAGGATACACCGCAGTACCCAGCCCTATTCCGAAAAGAATTTTGCCTCAGACTTTCCTGCGAAATATGTAGTTGAAGTAAATGCCGGTTTTACGACAAAAAATGACATCACAGAAGGTGCCAAAATTGAATTTGAACTTTAAATCAGAAAGCCGGCGAACTCACTGATCAGAAAAAATATCAAGCGGGTGTTTCTTCGTACCTTTCCAGAAACGATTTAACCTCTATCACATTCTGCTTTGATCCGATATAGATTGGTGTTCGCTGATGGATAGAATTTGGTTCAATTTCCATAATTCGATTTTTACCGTCAATGGCAGTGCCACCCGCCTGTTCAATAATAAAACTAAGCGGATTACATTCGTACATAAGCCTCAATTTTCCATCCGGATACTTTTTGCTGGATGGATAGATAAATATTCCTCCTTTGATCAGTGTTCTGTGAATATCGGCAACCATTGAACCGATGTACCTGGCTGAATAGGGCCGACCGGTTTCCGGATCATCTTTCTGGCAATATTTAATATATTTTTTCAGTCCATAGTCCCAGGAGTTATAACTGCCCTCATTGATACTGTAAATTTTACCATATTCAGGGATTTCAAAACTATTATCCGACAGGATAAACTCACCAATTCCGGGATCAAGCGTAAAAGCAGAAACTCCCATCCCCGTAGTGTAAACCATTATTGTGCTCGAACCGTACAAAACATAACCGGCAGCAATTTGCCGTGTGCCGGGCTGTAGCGCATCTTTTTCATTCAGTTCTGAGCCATATCTCGGCTTTCGCATATACACTGAAAAGATACTGCCTATTGAAACATTCACATCGATGTTGGATGAGCCATCCAGCGGATCGAGGTAAACAATGTACTTACCGCCTTCACTGCTCAGGTGAACCGCTCCGTCATTCTCTTCAGAAATAACCATGCACGTGATTAGAGATCTGTTTAGTGCAGAGATGAGTTGTTGATCTGCAAACAGATCCAGTTTTTTTACAGTTTCACCATGTACATTTTTACTGCCGTCAATACCCAGCAGATTCGTGATTCCGGCTTTGTTTACTTCCCTGGAAATTATTTTTGCAGCAAGCCCGATATCCCTGAGCAACTGAGACAGTTCCCCGGTAGCACCAGGAAACCTGTTCTGTGATTGAATAATATATTCTTCAAGCGTGACCAATCTGTTCTGATTTGAATCCATCTGTTTACTCCCTGTTCTTTTTTTTAGATGTTCATAAAAAAATGAACAATTTTAGGTGTAAATACCAAAATTATTTCAGAGATTATCTCATTCTAATATTTTTAGATAAATCTCTCTTGCTTTTGCTTTCAATTGATCCAAAGACCCATTGTTTTCTATAATGTAATCAGCGAGAAAGCTGAGGTCGTTAAAATCCTGTTGCTTTTTCATTCTGTCAATCACCTGTAATTCATCTACACCATCTCTCCTGACAACCCTCTCTATTCTGTTTTCGGCCCGGCTGGTCACAATTACTACATAGTCAAGATCTTCAGGGCGCCCATTTTTTAAAAGCAAGGCTGCTTCCTTTACGAAAACCGGGTACCCGTTTTTTTCTGCCTCATCAGCAATTCTGGCTATCTCCTTATAAACTGCAGGATGTACGATCTCATTCAACACATCAGCCATACCTTCTCGAAACGCTTTATCAGCCAGGTAGGGCCTGTTAAGATTTCCCTCTTTATCATAGGATTTAACTCCAAAATGCTTTACAATTTCCTGTTTAATCTCAGGATCTTTTTTCATGATCTTCTTTGCAAGATCATCTGCATAGAGAACATAAGCGCCCATCTCATCCCATATTTTACACACTGTCGACTTCCCGCTCCCTATTCCGCCTGTTACGCCAACTCGTATCATTCGTTTATTTACCTTTTTTTGGGTTACCGGTAAAACTGCAATACTGAGGGTGTCCAAAAAAGTATGGTTGCCTGCAATTTAACTTAAAGGATTTACTTTAGTTATAAATAGTTGTGACACGTCTGCTTTGTGTTGCTTCGTGACCTCGTGGCAAAAAACGGGAGCTTACTGCCATAAGAACACGAAGTAAACTTTCATTATTAGGCACCCATAAATAAAGTATATGTATTTTGACAGCCTCCGGGAAATCAGCAGAATCATATAATCGTATCGGACTTCCCAACAGTTTTTGAAACAGGGTAATCGGTTGTATAATGAAGTCCCCTGCTCTCCTTTCTTATCATTGCCGAGCGAACAATCAAAAAAGCAACTCCAATCAGATTTCTCAGCTCGCAGAGAGGGGCACTTACTTTTGTTCTGTGATAAAAATGTTCTACCTCTTCATCCAAAAGACGTAGCCGGCGCATCGCTCTTTCAAGCCGCAAATCACTACGAACAATTCCTACATAATCCCACATTATGTGTTGTAACTCCTGTTTATTATGTGAAATTAAGATCCATTCCGCAGGATTTTCCGTGTTGCTTTCGTCCCATTCCGGAATATTTTCTATGAAGCTGATTTCATGAATATGCCGGGCTGCTTTATTTACAGCCCTTCCGGCAAATACAAGTGCTTCAAGAAGGCTGTTGGAAGCAAGCCTGTTAGCTCCATGAACTCCGGTACAGGCAGTTTCACCACAGGCGAATAACCCCTTAATGCTTGTCTGTCCGTTTAGATCAGTAACAACTCCGCCGCAATTGTAGTGAGCTGCCGGAACAACAGGAATCAGATCTTTTGTAATATCAATTCCATAGGATAGGCATCTTTTGTAGATATTGGGAAAATTGAAGGTAATATCGTCAGAATCAATATGAGTAACATCGAGGTAAACACAATCGTCACCTCTTTTTTTCAACTGATCGTCAATAGACCTTGCTACAATATCTCTGGGTGCCAGCTCTTTACGATCATCATACTTTTCCATAAAAGCTTCGCCGTCGGAGTTCCGTAAAATCCCTCCGTGTCCTCGTACGGCTTCAGATATAAGGAATGAGTCTGCTTCAGGAATACAGAGAGCAGTCGGATGAAACTGAATAAATTCCATGTTTGAAATCCGAGCTTTGGCACGGTAAGCCATGGCAATACCATCTCCGGTAGCTATTTCCGGATTTGTAGAGTGCAAATAGACCTGACCTGTACCGCCTGTTGCCAAAATTGTTGTTTTAGCAAGAACACGGTGAACAATACCTGTTGTGGTATCCAATACATAGGAGCCAAAACAGCGAATACGGTCATATCGGGTTACGTTTTTACCTAAATGATGTTCTGTGATCAGTTCAAGCGCATAGTGATGTTCCAGAATTTCAATATTTGGGTGCACTACAGCAGTATTAACCAAAACCCGCTCTATCTCTTTGCCGGTCATGTCTTCAGCATGAACAATTCTGTTTGCTGAATGCCCCCCTTCTTTACCAAGATGGTATTTACCATTTTCTTTTGTAAACTTTGCCCCCATTTCTACCAATTCCATAATTACAGCAGGTCCTTCTTTGACAATAATTTCTACGGCCTCTTTCTTGCAAAGTCCGGCTCCTGCTACCAGGGTATCTTGAATATGTTTTTCGAATGAATCTGTTGATTCCAGTACTGAAGCAATTCCGCCTTGCGCATAGGCGGTATTGGCTTCACTCTTATTATCTTTAGTAATAATTGCCACAGTCCCGAACTCTGCTGCTTTAATAGCTGCAGTAAGACCTGCACTGCCGCTCCCCAAAACAAGAAAATCGTATTTAAAAGACATTTTCCATTAGATAAGCTTTTATAAATTCATCAAGATCGCCATCCATAACCCCTTGTACATCTGAAGTTTCATGATCGGTACGATGATCTTTCACCATATTATACGGTTGAAAAACATAGGATCTGATTTGAGACCCCCACTCAATTTTACTTTTTGAGTCTTCAAGGGTCTGCTGTTCCTGTTCCTTAATATTCTTTTCAAGTTCATATATCTTGGATTTCAGCATCAGCATCGCTTTCTCACGATTCTGCATCTGTGATCGCTCCTGCTGACACTCAGCTACAACACGCTGCTCTGATCCATCAGAAAGTTTTCCCGCCCAGATGAGCCTTACACCGGTTTCAACTTTATTCACATTCTGCCCCCCGGCACCGCTTGCATGGAACCGCTGCAATTCCACATCACTTTCGTTTATATTTACTTCAATCGTTTCATCGATCAGCGGCGATACAAATACGGAACAAAAAGATGTATGCCTGCGGGCATTACTATCGAATGGAGAAATCCGAACCAACCGGTGAACACCACTCTCTGCTTTTAAAAAGCCGTAAGCGTTGTTTCCGCTTACTTCAATTGTGGCACTTTTAATGCCGGCAACATCACCCTGCTGATACTCAATTGTTGATATTGTAAAGCCTTTTTTTTCAGCCCAGCGGGTATACATTCTAAACAGCATTTCAGCCCAATCCTGGCTTTCGGTTCCGCCGGCTCCCGGATTAAAAGATACAATAGCATCTCTGTGATCATCTTCACCACTAAGCATGTTCTGAAGTTCCAGTTCCTGCAGTTTTTTTGCAAAAAGAGCACTTTCTTTTTGGAGTTCTTCCTTTACATCTTCACCTTCTTCCAGGAACTGTTTATATACGTTTATACTTCCACGCAAATCATTCAGCTCATCCCAGCTTTCGATAATGCTTTTTTCCTGATCCAGTTTTCGCATTACTTTCTGAGCTTCATCAGGATTGTCCCAAAATTGAGGATCCTGAATTTTTTCCTGGAGTTCGATGATATTTATTTTTCGTTTATCATAGTCAAAGATACCTCCTGAGCTCATCCAGACGCTCGAACAGTTTATCCATGTTGTTTGTGCTGACCGTATTTATCATAAGTGTAATTTATCTGCTGATTAATTTACCTAAAAGAACACCTGCAATGATTCCGCCTGCAAATGCAATTCCAACTCCCTGTTCCGGGTTTGCACGTACATATCTGCGCGCATTTCTGTATTCATGCCGCATTTCCCGTTCCAGATTTTCCCGTTCACTTTTTAAAGTAGAGATGATATCATCATACAGAGATTCCACAGCCTTTCTCTCGGCTTCAAATTCACTTGCAGTTTCCTGTTCAACTGTCGTCTCTTTACTTTTTGATTCATCCATGATTACAACCTCAACTATGGTTTAATAATTAGAATTAGCGCTGAAATAATTTTTACTTATTATAGTAACTGATTTACAAGATACGAATTGCATTTATATTAATCTAAGTCCGTAAACTTATAAATTACCAGTTATCTTATATCAGGCCTGTAACAACTGTTCACTATATTGTAATTCATATAGTTTGCGATAAATTCCATCTTTACGCTTCATCAGCTGATTATGCGGACCCATTTCACGAATTTCGCCTTTATGCATTACAAGGATTTTGTCAGCTTCGTGAATCGTCGAAAGCCTGTGTGCAATCACTATAGACGTACGGCCTTCCATCATTTTTTCACAGGCTTTATTTACATATTCCTCGGTTTCGGAATCAACGCTGGATGTTGCTTCATCCAGTATTAATATTTCGGGTTTGTAGACCATGGCCCTGACAAAACAGATCAGCTGCTTTTGACCCAGTGAAAGAGATGCCCCCCTTTCACGCAGAACATATTCATATTTTCCGGGTAACTTATTTATAAAATAATCGGCTTCTACCTCATGTGCGGCCTGTTTCACGGAATCTTTATTGATAGCAGGATTTCCAAGTGTAATATTTTCCATGATTGTTCCCGAAAAAAGGGCATTATCCTGGAGAACGAGTCCAAAATGTGATCGTAAATCAAATAAGCTGAGATCTCTTATATCATGCCCATCGAGAAGAATACTGCCTTTCTGAATATCATAATATCTTAGTAAAAGATTAATGATCGTTGTTTTTCCTGCACCTGTAGCTCCAACAATCGCGATATTTTCACCCGGTTCAGCCTTGAAGTTTAGATCTTTAACCACATCATCTTCTTCGTCATTGTACCTGAAGAATACATTTTCAAACTCAATTTTTCCTTTGGGATTAGAAATATTGACCGGATTCTGCGTTTCAAGCACCTCTTTGGGAGTATCAAGAACATCAAAAATCCGTTCAGACGATGCCAGTGCCGATTGCAGAGTATTATATTTTTCTGACAGCCCTCTGATCGGATTAAAAAACTGGCGGACATATTGGATAAAGGCGAGTAACACCCCAAAAGTAACCTGGCCCATCAGTGCCCTTGCGCCTCCGTACCACACAACCAAAGCCATGGCAAGGCTTGCAAGAACTTCAATTACCGGCCAGAATATTGAAAAATAAAATATTGTCTTAATGTGTGCATCGCGGTGCTCTGCATTGATACTTTGGAATTTTTGTCTCTGCTTTTCTTCCCTGTTAAAGAGCTGCACAATTGCCATTCCGCTGATGTTTTCCTGAACAAATGAATTCATCCTTGCAATTTGATCCCGGACATTCAAAAATGCTATCCTGACTTTGCTTTTAAACCAAAAAGTAGAATAAAAAAGAATTGGCAAAACAAGAACAGATATAATTGTCAATTCCCAGCTCATACTAAGCATGAAAAAAAGAATGAATATTATACGGAACATATCCCCGATCATATTTACAATGCCGTCGGAGAGAAGCTCGCTTAAGGCTTCGATATCACTTGTAGTACGGGTAATTAATCTTCCAATCGGGTTTTTGTCAAAAAATTGAACGTGGAGAGATTGAATTTTTTTGAAAACCGTATTTCTCAAATCAAAAAGTACCCCCTGGCCAAACCATCTTGTCAGGTAAGTATTAAATACAAGAACCAGAAATTCACCTGTTAGTGCAGCGCCAAGAAGCAAGACGATGTAGTACAGGCCGGGAATATCTCCGTTTGCAATATAATCATCAACGGCAATCTGGGTGAGTTTAGGGCGCACCGAACCCAGGAAAGCTGCAGTTAGTGTCAAAATAATTGCAAGTACAGCCCACCACCTGTAGGGTTTAAAAAAATAATAAAGCCGCCGAATCAGATCTGAATCGACGGCTTTTGAATTCACTCGGTTACTCAAAATGCAGAACCAATATTAAAACCGGTTGAAATCGTCAAACGGTGTTCTTGGAGTAATGTGCTTCGGTTTTCTTTCATTGTTATCATTATCCCGGTCTTTTCTTTTCTCGGAATCTCGCCGATTACCGCTATCACGGCTTCTTCTGTCATATTTATCGTCGTCTTTACTCCGCCGGACTCTTTTACGTTCGCCGCCGGAATCTCTGGATTTATAACTTTTCCGTTTCCTGAATCGTTTCTGTTTGTCGCCCGATTTTTTACCTCTGGAGCTTTTCTTGCTCTTGTCATTATCGATCTCCTTAAGGTAAACCTTGGCCTTCACAATTCCTTTTTCGTGAGCCGGATCAGTGTAAATTGGTCTGAGTTCCGTAGCAAGCCATGTCGGGAAGAAATCTTTTCTTGCTTCCCGAAGCAGTACAAACGGATTGGTGTATCGGGCAGAAAAATGTGAAATAACAAGTAATTTGGTCTGTGATTCGGTTGCAACCCTTGCGGCATCAGCAGCAGTTGAATGTCCGGTTTCAGCAGCTTTATCCTCCAATCCTTCGCTAAATGTAGCTTCGTGATAGAGTATATTCGTATTCATGGCAAGTTTTACTGCATTCGGGCAGTACCGGGTATCGGTTACATAGGCAAAACTGTCGCCGGGTCTTGGGTGGCCAACAATATCACTGGACTCCACAACGGTTCCATCTTCAAGCGTAATATCTTCGCCGGCTTTCAGCGCCTTATACTGGGCATCTTCGGAAACACCCATGCTTTTCGCTTTTTCAGCATCAACTTTACCGGGTTTGTCCTTTTCCTGGAAACGATACCCAATACAGAATGTGGTATGTTTCAGAGGCCGTGCCTCAACATAGAATTCTTCTTCATCAGCAACTTTTTCTTCCTTAAAATCTTTTTTGATTTCTTTATAGTGAATTTCGTAGTTGAGATCGATTTCAGCAAATTTCATATTGAATTCTACATATTCCCGCAGACCTTCGGGCCCGACGAGAGTCATGGGTACTTCACGACGCTGTAACTGAAGCGTTGAAAGAAGGCCAATAAGCCCGGAATAGTGATCAACATCAAAATGAGATATGAAGATGTAATCAATTTTGGATCGTTTTAACCCTGCCTGTAACATTCTCATTTGAGTATTTTCGCCACAGTCGAACAGGTAGATGCTGCCCTCGCGCCAGAGAGCTACTGAAGATAAATGTCTTGTTGCTGTTGGTGTGGCAGATGCGACACCTAATGGTACTATGATCATTGTTAATTCTCCCGCTAAGTTTAATTAGGATTTTTGCCTGTCAGACAAAAATAGCCAGTTATGTTTTTGTTTATATTTCTGCTAATTCTTGTTCTATCAGTTGCTTGTTATACATAGATGAATATCGTCCTTCCAGTTCAATTAAATCATCATGTGATCCCGATTCAACAATTTTTCCATTTTCAAGATAGTAAATTTTATCGGCGTTTTTTACAGTAGATATACGATGGCTTATCATTATTGTTGTAACAGAGCCATAGTTATTATGTAAATGTTTTAAAATATGGTTTTCTGTTTTTGTATCAACTGCACTCAGCGAATCGTCAAAAATTAAAATTTTTGGATCCTTTATCAGGGCTCTTGCTATTGCTGTTCTTTGTTTTTGACCCCCAGACAGAGTTATACCACGTTCACCTACCATAGTCTTAAATTTTTTCTCAAATTCCAAAATATTCTCGAGAATTTGTGCTTTCTCTGCAGCTTTTTCAATTTCACTTTGAGAGACTTGATCGACTCCGAACGTAATATTTTCTCCAACAGTAGTAGAAAATAGAAATGTCTCCTGGGGAACGTAACCAATTTGAGAACGAAGAGGTTCAATCTGCCATAGTTTTATATCTGTACCATCAATTAAGATTTTACCCTCTGCAGGATCAAAAAGCCTCGGAATTAATTGAACGAGCGTTGATTTCCCTGCACCCGTTCTGCCGACAATCGCAACATTGCTTCCTGCTTCAATCTCCAAATTGATATTTCTAATGGCATACTCTTCACTGCCGGGATACTTAAACCCGACCTCTTCAAATTCAATTTTTCCTTTCATTTCCTGATCTGTTATCAATTCTGATCCGTCATCTTTAATTTCAACAGGCTGATCCACCAGGGAAACGATACGCTGCCATGATGCAAGCGATTTTTGAAACCGGTTTACGGTGTAACCGAGAGAAGCCACCGGCCACGTTAAATAAGCGACATAAATTACGAATTCAGCAATATTACCAACTGTGATCAGGCCGTCTATCACCATCTGTCCGCCTTGCCAAACCACAATAATTACAGCAGCACCGATGAGCAGGTTTAAAGTTGGATGAAACATCGATTCAACAAGATCTAACCGTAATTTTTTCTTTCTGTAAGATTCGCTTTCGTCTTCAAAAAGTTTCTGTTCATACTCTTCCCTGTTAAAAGCCTTTATAAGGCGTATGCTGGTAAATGCTTCCTGGGCTCTGCCTGCAATGTCCGAGTATTGTTCCTGAATGATTGTTTGATACTTATTAATGTAACCGCTGATCCAATAGGCAAATACCGAAAGAAAAGGAAGAGGTATCAGGGCCCATACAGTGAGGGTCGGATTAACAATCAACATCATTGCAATAATAAAGCCGGCTCTTGTGAGCGTATTAATTGTATACATGAGCACCGGCCCGAAATATTCACGTACCCTTGAAATATCTTCTGTTGCTCTTACATATATTTCACCGGATTTATTGGATACATAATATTTTTGCGGCAGTTTCAGCAGTTTGTCGAGTACAAGATTGCGAATGTCAAATTCAATTTTGCGTGAACTCACAATCAGTGTTTGCCGGGTAGCGAATAGCAAAATTCCATAAAGCAACACGGTTCCGATCAGCAGAAGTGAATTGTAGGCAAGAATTGAACCGGCTTCACTTGAAAAAAGAAGCTGAAACAGGGAGTCGTACTGACGGTCAACATTCTCGCCAAGCTGAGCAACTCTGTCCATCGTATCCCTGATAAGTACAGGAATCCAAATCAGAAAAAAATTTGAAGCTGTAAGAAAGAAAGCACCGGCAAAAATAATCCACTTGTACTTAAATAAATATTTGTTAAGGCGCTTAATCGATTCCACTTTTTTTAGAACTTAACCAATCTCTCTGTTTAAGAATTCATTTTTTATTTATTGAAATTTTTCAATCCAGTGCCTGGCCAGTGTGTAGCCGGACTGGTAAGCATGGTCGATGGTATTACCCCCTAAATAGTCCCCAACCAGAGCCAGCGGCCCCTCGGTATTTTCCAGCTCAAGATAAGACTCAGATATTGGGTTTACAGCTTTTTTATAACGCCAGTGGTGCAATTTTTGCCAGATCGGAGCTGCACTCCAGGCACCTGCTATTTTAGCGGTCTCATTCAAAAGCATTTTTGTAACCCTTTCAGGATCAGAGTCCCGATGTTGTTTTGCAAACCCGGCAACAGAGTGAATTACGAATGAGCACTCCTGATCTTTTTCCCGTTTGGATGCCTCATTGGAAATGAATTCAATACTTGAATCTCTGCAGATAATACCATCCCAGTCAGGTGGTGTCCGGTCTCCATACCCTGCCATTACCGTGTAACAGGAATCGTAGTGAATATCATCAATCACACGAATAATTTTAAGCGTATCTGTTTCATCCCTTGCAGTTTGTAATACTCCATAAGCCTGAGGTGCAGGTGTAGCAATAATAACGGCATCAGCTTCAAAAGTGTCAGCTCCGGTGAGATTGATCATCCATGCCCGTTTTTTTCTTCTGCCGCCGCCAATATAAGTTAAACCACCTGCCTTGGTATTGAGTTTTACATCCACCCACCTTGCAAGGTATTTACCAATAGAGTTCATCCCGAGGGGTGCCGTATAGAAAGCTTCTTTTTCACCGGTTGGATTTGTCATTTGAAAGCCCCCTTCACGATAGTAACCGAAATTGTCACCCCAAAGGGTTACCAGATTTTTTTCAATCAGCTCAGCAACAAATGATCGGAATTCTGACGAATCTGCATGAAAACAGGGGATTCCATGATCAAGCTTTGTGTGTTGTTCCTTTCCGGCATAACGCGTAGCCATCCGCCCGCCATACCCGCTGCTTTTCTCGATGATTGTTACTTCATGACCTGCACGAGCCAATAATCTTCCGGCTGTTAAACCCGTAATACCCGCTCCGATGATACCAATAACCATAACTGAATTTTATAAGTTAGTTAGAGCAATTAAAAATTTAAAACTATGAATGAGTATAATTGCACGCTTTTACTTTAATCTTTTTGTCACAACTGTTTGGGATGATAAGAATTTTGCAGATAGAAAACTTACAATTCATATAAAATTACACGTGGCTGAACCACTTTTTTATCCAGAAGTGCTGGCCAATAAGCAACTACATCACTTGCCCTTGGCCGTCCGCCCGCAAATCCTGTAACTCCGCTGGGGCCGGTAAGAATTAGCGGGGCTATCTCTTTTCCGAACCTGTTCAGGTCACTTTCGGAATGGCTGCTTACCGTAATACGCAGCTGAACTTCATTTACTGAATCAGGCGCCTTTTCCAGTTCGCCCGGATCCTCATTGCAGGCATTAATGCCAACAAACTCAATATTTTGATCATCAAACCTGATACCCAGGTTTTCAGCTCTTTTAAGTAAAATTTCGCCGGCTTTTTTTGCTTTCTTGATGGCATCAGGCCAGCAATAGACCAACGTAGATGAGAGTTTATAACCGTCATTAAAACTTGCTGATATCTTATAAGTTGGTGTTTCAGGTTTGCCTGTAATTTCAAATACCTTAACTCTGTTCTTCCCTTCCTGGGCAAGCCGGATGGAAGTGAAATCAGCAATCACATCGGGAGTGATGTAGCTTTCAGGGTCGCCAATTTCGTACAGAAGCTGCTCTTTAACCGTCATTTCGGAAACCAGGCCACCTGTATTTTCGTGTTTGGTAACATAAAACGTACCATCCGGGTATGCTTCAATAATTGGAAACCCGATATTTACCAGGTCATCTACTTTTTCCCAGTCTGTAAAATTTCCGCCCGAAACCTGTCCGCCACACTCTATGATGTGACCGGCAATCGTTCCCACAGCCATTTTATTATAATCATTATATGACCAGTCAAATTCGTAGATCATAGGGCCAAGAGTTAATCCTGTATCTGTCACCCTTCCGGTTATAATGATGTCGGCACCTTTTTGCAATGCTTCAACAACAGGTTTACTTCCGAAATAAACATTTGCACTCAGAAGATTATCCTTAACCGTTGTAATTGGTTCTCCAGTTTCCATGTTATCAAGTGTATGGCCCTTCTCAATAATTTTATCCAGATCAACCAGGATGTCATCTCCGTCAACAACGGCTATTTTTATTCCGGAAACCCCCTTCTTTTTTGCCACTTCCATAATCGCATCTTTACATGCATTGGGATTAACACCGCCTGCATTTGAGATAACCTTTACTCCATGTTCACTGATCTCTGTAAGAGTATCCTCAATAACACCAACAAAATCTCTGGCATAACCGTGATCCGGGTTCTTTTGCCTCTGTTTTTGCATAATCGACATGGTAACTTCGGCAAGGTAATCCATTACCAAATAGTCAATCTTACCTTTTTTTACCTGGTTAATTGGCGCATTAGGCAAATCACCCCAAAATCCTTGTCCGGATGCAATTCGAATATTTTTTTTCACTACTAATTAACCGTTATTTATTTAAAATTATTATTTATGCTGCACACTGCCGGCTCTTATTTTGAAATACTACATATTTCTGCGATACTGGCCACCAACTTTATAAAGTGCTTCCGATATCTGCCCGAGCGAAGCGACTTTCACCGTTTCCATTAACTCTTCAAAAATATTGTCATTTTTTCTGGCGCAGTTTTTTAATCGTTCAAGCGCCTTTTCAGCTACTTCTGAATTACGTTTCTGAAAACTGAGAAGATTTTTAATTTGTTGTTTTTTTTCCTCATCCGTTGACCTGATGAGTTCAATTTCCCTTTCTTCTTCCTCGCTTTTTATATCGTCACTTTTAAATGTGTTAACCCCTATAATGGGCAACTCCCCGGAGTGCTTTAACGATTCATAGTGGATAGATTCATCCTGAATTTTACCCCGCTGGTACATATTTTCCATTGCACCCAGCACTCCTCCCCGTTCTGTTAATCTGTCGAACTCTGAAAGGATTGCCTCTTCAACAAGGTCCGTTAGCTCTTCAATAAAATAGGAACCCTGGTTAATATTTTCATTTTTGGCAGTGCCCATCTCTTTGTTGATGATTAACTGAATTGCCAATGCACGCCGGACCGATTCTTCAGTCGGGGTGGTGATAGCTTCATCATATGCGTTTGTGTGCAGGGAGTTGCAGTTATCATAAATAGCAAGAAGTGCTTGTAAAGTGGTGCGGATATCATTGAATTGTATATCCTGTGCATGCAGTGAACGGCCGCTTGTTTGGATATGATATTTCAGTTTTTGAGATCTTTCATTTGCTCCATACCTCTTTTTCATGGCAATTGCCCAGATTCGCCTGGCAACCCGTCCGATGACTGCATATTCAGGATCCAGGCCATTACTGAAAAAGAATGAAAGATTGTGGGCAAAATCATCAATATCCAGGCCCCTGGACAAGTAGTATTCAACATACGTAAATCCGTTTGAAAGCGTGAAAGCAGCCTGTGTGATCGGATTGGCACCGGCTTCCGCTATATGGTAACCGGATATTGAGACAGAGTAGTAGTTTCTGACTCTGTTTTCAGTAAAATATTGCTGGATATCTCCCATCATCTTCAGTGCAAATTCGGTGGAGAAAATACAGGTGTTCTGAGCCTGATCTTCTTTCAGGATATCAGCCTGAACCGTACCTCTGACAACCTGAATCGCGTTCGCTTTTATTTTTTGATAAGTACCGGCATCAACAAGTTTATCCCCGGATATACCAAGAAGTCCTAAGCCAAAGCCATCATTTGTGGGTGGCAGTTCATTTAAATATCCGGGCTTTTCGATACCTTTTTCTTCAAAATATTTGACGATCTCTTTTTTGGCATCTTCCCATTTGCCCTGTTCCTTTAAATATCGCTCAACTTCCTGATCAATGGCTGTATTCATAAACATAGCCAGAATCATGGGGGCGGGCCCGTTGATGGTCATAGAGACCGAAGTGGTGGGTGACGTGAGCTCAAATCCGGAGTAGAGTTTTTTCATATCATCAAGTGTACAAATACTAACCCCGGAGTTTCCGATTTTTCCGTAGATATCCGGCCTCAGGTCAGGATCTTCTCCATAAAGGGTTACCGAGTCAAAAGCTGTGGAGAGCCGGGCTGCCGGCATTCCTTCACTTACATAGTGAAATCGTTTGTTGGTTCTTTCAGGTGTACCCTCACCTGCAAACATCCGTGTCGGGTCTTCCCCTTCTCGCTTAAATGGAAATACACCAGCAGTGTATGGAAAATATCCCGGTAAATTTTCTTTCAGTGCAAACCGAAGCTGTTCACCGTAATTTTTGGTTTTCGGCAGTGAAATTCTTGGAATTTTAGTACCGCTTAAAGACTCTCGAAACAGTTTGTTCTTTATCGTCTTATCCCGAATTTGTACATCGAATTCATCACGCCGGTATTTTTCAAACAGTTCATCCCAGCCTTCAAGCACGCTTTTAGAGTGTTTGTCAAGTTTATCACTCCAGTGATTCTTCATCTCGGTGAGGCGGGACTCAAGCTTTTTTCTGTCTTCAGGATTCCAAGATTTCACCTGGTTAAGGGTACCTTCTACCTGGTCGAGTTTAGCCGCAATATCCACCTGCTGTTCTGCCCATTTGTGGTAATCATGGATCGTTTCTGAAATCTCAGATAAATATCGCTGTCTTTTACCAGGTATAATTGCCTGGGTATGAAGGTCGGTGGCCGGTTCCGGATTTGTATAAATAGTTGGTTCCCAATCCAATGAATGAACGTCTCTGATTTTATCTGTGATTGCTTTAAAGAGCCTGTTTACGCCTTCATCGTTAAACTGTGCAGCAATTGTTGGATAGACCGGCATCAATTCAGGTCTTACATGCCAATCGCCTCTGTTTCGCTGCATCTGCTTGCGAATATCCCTAAGTGCATCCAGAGAGCCTTTCTTTTCAAACTTATTCAGAACCACAAAATCTGCAAGATCCAGCATGTTAATTTTTTCGAGCTGTGTTGCCGCACCATACTCATGTGTCATTACATAAACAGGTATGTCTGTAATATCAGCAATTTCTGTACCGCTTTGGCCGATGCCGCTTGTCTCCACGATAATAAGGTCAAATCCTGCCGCTTTGTAAAGAGCAATTGTGCCGGTCAAATCATTACTCACAGCCTTGTTTGATGCACGTGTAGCCATGCTTCTCATGAAAACACGATCGGTATCAATGCTATTCATGCGTATACGATCTCCAAGCAGTGCACCACCTGTTTTTATTTTCGAAGGGTCAATTGAGACAACACCAATCGACAGATCATCAAATTCAGTTAAGAAACGCCTGATAATTTCATCCGTAAGTGAGCTTTTTCCGGCACCACCGGTACCTGTAATGCCAAGCAGAGGGATGTTGTTTGCAGCTGAAGAATCAAACAGGATTTCATCTCCCCTTTTCAAATGGTTGTCATGAAATGACAGGATATCTGTTCTTTTATTTTCAAGAGCGGATATGGCCCTGGCCAATGCTGTGGCACTGTTTTTGGAAATATCGTCAACAGGCGCAGGTTCAATATCATTGGTATCAAAATCACAGGATTCCATCATATAGTTTATCATACCCTGCAATCCCATTTTGCTTCCGTCTTCAACAGAGAAGATACGTTTTACACCATAATCGTGTAATTCACGAATTTCATCCTCTACAATTACTCCTCCGCCGCCACCAAAAACGTGTATATGGCCGGCACTCTTCTCTTTGAGAAGATCAACCATATATTTAAAATACTCCATGTGGCCGCCCTGGTACGAACTGATGGCGATCCCCTGTGCATCTTCCTGAATAGCACAATTGACAATTTCATTTACGGAACGGTTGTGTCCGAGATGAATAACTTCAGCGCCAGTTGCTTGTAAAATACGCCGCATGATATTAATGCTGGCATCGTGGCCGTCGAACAGACTGGCTGCTGTTACAAACCTGACTTTATTTTCGGGGATATATTTATCATTTGCTGATTGCCCGTTGCTGGAAGTTTCAACAGCTGAATTTTCGGCAGTTTTTTCTTTAGACGATACTGTATTGGCCATAATGTGATATTATTTATGGAAGCGATTCCAATCAATGCTAAAAGATACGTTTTATTAGCAAGCAATGCACAAATCTATAACGAGCTGATTTAGTAAAATTATTGTAACTCAATTTCACGGAATTGTACCGTAAAAAAAATCTTAGATCCGTTAAACAGAGATGGGAAGATAAAGAATGAAATGACTTGACAACATATTTTTCTAACTTAGAATTGCTGAATTAACAGTAATCAGTAAGAGCCGTATATTTTGCAAATAAAAAAACCGGGCCCGATTATATTACCGCAGCCCGGTTTGTGTAATGTTAAGAAAGATCAGAATTTAATTTAGCTGAAGAGTAAATGTATAATCCGGCGGATTACTCAAATCCATTTCAACAGTGTAATTACCGGCTTCCGGAACCGGAATATTGGCTCCGCCGAAATCAAGAGATCCATCCTGGTCGTCATCACCGAAATCAATAACCCAATCATCATTTGCCCGGAACTTCATTTCACCGGCTACCATATCCAGTGTAATTCTCCAAACTTTATCTTCCGGAATGTAGGTCATATCCTGGTCCGCATCCCAGCCGTCTGGTGTTGCATCACCGATAACACCCCATTCCGTACGGGTGGTTGTGTATGTAAGATCATTCAGGTTCACATTAATCAGGTAGAATCCTGCTTCTTCTTCAAGAATATTAGTTCCCGAATTTTCATCAAGATTTCCATCCTGTCCTTCATCGCCCCAATTTACATCCCAGTTTCTTTCGAGAGTAAACTTGAACTCTGTGTTTGGTGAATCGAAATAGACAAATCCTTCATAACGGTCGTCGTTATTTTCGGATGCAAGAGGCGGAGCATCTTCAGGAGTCCAGTCATTTCCATAAAAGCTTGCTGCCTGAAAACTTCCGGGTACGAAAATCTGAGATATTTCAATTTCGAATGCAAATGGAATGAACTGAGTAGTTACCGGTTCGGAAACTTCTTCTTCATTATCACCCAATTCCGAAACCACGGTAAATACTACATCTGTTTGACTGCCGCCAACTGCTCCCGCTGACAACAACCGGCTGTTAAAATCTCCGGTCATAATTGGAAAAGAGGTGCCGTTCGTTGAACCAAGATTTACAGGATCAGAATCATCAGCAGGCATATCCATTCGGACTGTGTATGTTGGTGCTGCCGGGAAGCCGAAATCAGGTTCCGTCCATTCTACTACAAGAAGTGTATCTTCTGAAGCCTCTTCTGTAAGAGTAAAGATCTCACCCGGCTGCGGCGACATAATTGCCGGAGCACCGGCATCGCTGTTGATCACCGGGTTTGTTTTACTTGAATCACACGTAGTAAATATCAGTGCAAGTAAAAGAGCTGGTAAAATGAGTTTAATAAATTTCATAGTGTTACCTCATTGTGGTTTTGTTTCAAAATTAGTATCCCGGATTTTGAACGAGATTCGGGTTTGAATTTATTTCTGAAGAGGGAATAGGGTAGATATTCAGGATATCGCTTATACCGGTTCCTTCCTGTACACCGCCCTTCCAGGCCCACACGAAATCATTGGACGTAAACAACCCGTATCGTACCAAATCAGTACGCCTGTGAGCCTCCCAATAGAGTTCCCTTGCTCGTTCATCCAAAATAAAGTCGAGAGTGAGTTCACCGGCTTCAATATTTCCGGAGGTATCGCCAAAGGCTCTTTCTCTTACCAGATTCACAAGCTGAAGGGCTGTACCTGTATCCCCACCCTGGCCACCACGCAGAACTGCTTCTGCGTACATCAGGTATGCATCCGCCAATCGGAACATTGGAAAATCAATATCCGGGAAAGTCGGATCTTTACCTTGCTGGCCGCTTCTGGTAAGATTTTTCCATTTTGTTACTGCATAACCCTGTGTAAATTGTCTCAAATCTTCAATTTCAAGGGCTTGTCCTTCCGTGAAGAACATCTCCCTGCTGTCCACACTGGTTCGCTCGGTTGAAAAGGTATAGGGTGGCGTTCCCAGTTCAAGGGTAATCAGGGTTTGCCCCGCCTCACTAATAACAATATTTCCTCCGTCCAATTCTAAAACACCGTCACCGTCACTATCTCCGAAATTAATATCCCAGGCATCATTTGCGCGGAATTTCATTTCACCCGGTGAAAGTTCGGTGATGATTGTCCAAACCTTTCCTTCCGCATCATACTCCATATCCTGGTCTGCATCCCAGCCGTCGAGTGTGGCATCACCGATAACACCCCATTCGGTTTTGGTGAGAGTATATGTAAGTTCGTTCAAATTCACATCGAACAGATAATAACCTGGTTCTGCAGCAATAATATTTGCACCATCGGAGTCGAGTGTTCCGTCAGCATCGTTGTCACCCCAGTTCACATCGAAGCTGCGCTCGTCAGTAAATTTAAATTCCGTATTTTCTGAACCGAAGTAGACATACCCTTCATAGACATCATCACTGTTAACCGATGCCAGTGCAGGTGCGTCTTCCGGTGTCCAGTTTGAACCATAATTACTCTCTTCCTGGAAACTGCCGGTTACAAATATTTCCGGGTAATCCTGGGCTGCATTAGCAGCCGCAAAGTTTTGCGTTTGTGATTTGGCAAGCAGTTCTATGTTCACAAAATTATTCACAAACTCTTTCGTGACCCGGTGACCTGCCCATCCGACATCCACACCCAAATCAGCAGCATTCATATCACCACCTATTGCAGCATGGGTAATGAACGTTGTTCCACCAAAAGTACGTGTATTCAGACCGTCAAACGGAACCGGAAAAATAATTCCTTCCGAAAGATGATTGTCAGCCAGAAACAGATACTCATACTCTTCTTCAAGCTGGTATCCGCCTTCATCGATAATCTTGGATGCGTAGGTTATTGCATCGGTATATCTTTGTTCGCCCGTGTATACTTCGGAATTCAGATATAATTTTGTAAGTAACATCCAGGCTGCACCTCTGTCGGCCCTTCCATATTGATTTTGACGTGGTGCCGGCAGACTATTTTCAATTTCAAGCAATTCACTTTCTATATAATCAAAAAGAGCTGACGGACTGGTTTGTTGTGGCTGAAAAGCGCCTATCCCATCTTCCTCTGTTACGAAAGGGACATTACCACCATAGAGGTCTAACGCATGCCAGTAACTTAAAGCTCTCAAAAAGCGAGCCTCGGCATTAAATGTCTGAATTTCTTCCTCAGGCCTTTCTTTAGCGTTCCGGATGAATTCATTCGTAAGCGTGATCTGGAAGAAGATCCTGCTGTACATTCCAAGTACGAAATCATTGGAAGAACTCCACTGCAGTGTATTGAATTCAGGCAGGCCGGGATCATTCCATGCGACTACTGCTTCATCGGTTGGCAACTGCTGGGCAACCCATAATTGCCTCACGTAATTTGAAAATCCTTCATCAATTCCCTGGACATCAGGATCTCCGGCCGGGCCTTGTTGACCTGTGAGTGACAGGCCTGCGTAGAGTTTTGCAAGCACCTGGCGGAAATCGTCGGGAGTGTCAAAGACCTGAGCCGAAGTTAGAACATCTTCATCCGGTGGTGTGACATCCAGCGAACCGGTGCACGAAACCATTGCTGCTAACATCAGGCAAAGCCCGATTAGAGGAATCGTCCAAGTTTTTATTTTTTTGTTATACATGATCATTCTCCTTTGGTTAAAATTCTTTTAAAGATTGAAATTCAAGCCAAGAATAAAGGTTCGTGGCCTTGGAAAAAGATTATTGTCGATACCATTAAATACCTCGGGATCCAGCCCGCTGTAATTGGTGATAATAAATGCATTTTCAACTGTAGCAGAGAGTCGAACTGTACTTTCTGTGTTGAGCAAATTTTCAAAAGTATAACCGACATTTATGTTATCCATTCTAAAGAAGGATGCATTTTCAACAAAAATATCAGAAAAAAATTGTGCATTTCTGAACCTTGTATCCAGAATATCTGTAGTTGAGTTGAATATAAATCCGAGAGGTGAAACCAGCTCATTTATAAAGAACTGAGAGTCTGTATTATTATAAACATAGTTTCCAACACTGGCTCTTCCTGAAAAGGAGGCATCCCAATTTTTATACTCAAATCGTGAGGAAACGCCCACGAGTACATCTGCCTGAGGACTTTGAAACCGAATCCGGTCACTGTCGTTAATCACCCCGTCGCCATTTTGGTCAACATATACACCTTCAAGCGGATTTCCGTCTTCATCATATACCTGCTCAAGAACAAAGAAGGAATTTCTTGGAAAGTCAACGCTGTGCACCTGGATCGTATTGCCAACTCCTCCCGAAATGCCTCCTACTTCAACACCCACAAAATCGGGACTTTGGACATTGGTTAATTTGCTAATGCGGTCGCGCGTCCATGTTGTATTGAAACTCATAGTCCAAAAGGTTTCCCTTTTGGAAATAATCCTGCCTGTAACACCGAATTCAATGCCTTGAACATCAAGTGTACCGATATTTGTCAGGATTCTGTTCGTAAAGTTGGATCCTGCCGGTACCGGAATTACATTTAAAAGATCAGTGGTTTCCTTGATAAAACCTTCAATTGTACCTGTAACCCTGTTATTCAGGAAACCGTAATCCAGGCCTGCATTATAGGTTGTGGTTTCCTCCCACTTCAGATCACTGTTGAAACCTTCGGGCCTGAGTGTGTTGACAAATTCATCACCGAATTGCACCCGGGCATTGGGTTCACTGATGGTAAACCGAGCAAGGAATGGAAAGTTACCAACCCCGATATTCTGCTGTCCGGTTTCTCCCCAGCCGACACGAAGTTTTAACTCCGATAATACATCACTATTTGCTAAAAATCCTTCTTCATGCATTTTCCAGGCAACTGCTACCGAAGGAAAGAGGCCCCACCGGTTGTCTTGAGAAAACCTGGACGTACCATCACGACGAATAGTACCTGTAACCAGGTATTTATCCATAAAACTGTAGTTTAATCGACCAAAAGCAGAAACCAGGAA
>CAZFAJ010000001.1:82303-83990 GCA_964517005.1 uncultured Balneolaceae bacterium
TAATCAAAACCAAGATTCAGGTTTGCATGTAAGCCTTCTACCCTGGGGACCTCCAAATCCAGCTGGACGTTACCGATTCCCCGGAAAACCACGGCATTGTCACTTGTTTGCTGTATTCGTGCAACAGGATTGGCCGGTGCAATTGTAATCGGGTTTCCCTGGGAATCCGTCCATGCAAAAAAACCATCGAAACGGCTACCCGGTTCACCCGGACGTACAGGTTGCGTTGGGTCAAACCTGATAGCTTCGCCTATTGCTGATTCAGCGGAGAAAAAATTATCTTCACGCACACCTTTCAGATTGATATCCACCTTCAGGCGCTCATCAAAGAATGTCGGATTCAGAGCAAGTGATGTTGTCAGACGATCCAGTGAAGATCGTTCCAAAATACCATTGCTGCCTGTAAACCCAACAGAAAGCCTGTATGGCAGACTGATCTGGTCCATCGATCCGGTAACGCTTATGTTATGGTCCTGGGAGATAGATCTGTCAAAAATCTGATCTTGCCAATCTGTGTTTTGATCTCCAAGCCTGTTTAAAGCGGACTCATCAAATTCTTCCGAGATGATTGTTCTAAGCTGATCTGCAGATAAAACATCTACCTGATTATGGTTGGTATTCATTGATGCTTTAAAGCTGTAATTAATCCTGGTAGGCTGTCCTTTCCGGCCTTTTTTCGTGGTAATAATAATTACTCCACCGGATGCCCTCGAGCCGTATATAGCGGTAGCAGATGCATCTTTGAGTACAGAGATTGATTCAATATCATTCGGATTGATTGAATTCAGAGGATCTCTGCTGCCTGCAATTCCGTCGTCACTAAGCGGTACGCCATCTATAACATATAAAGGCGCATTACTTGCTGATAAAGAAGAGCCACCCCGGATCCTGACTTCCGGCCTGCTTCCCGGAGCTCCGTCGCCAGATGTAACATTTACTCCGGCGATTTTACCTTGAAACAGTTCCTGTGCAGATGTGACGTTTCCCTGGTTGAAATCACGGGTATTAATTACATTTACAGAGCCGGTATTGTCTCCTTTTTGTTGAATCCCGTAACCGATTACAACAACACCTTCAAGTGTCTGTACATCAGGTTCCAGTTCTATGTTAATTGTTGTTCTGCCCTGAACGGGTACTTCCTGTCTGAGAAAACCGATAAAAGAAAATACCAGTGTATCCTGCAAGGAAGGCACTCGTAACGAGTATTCACCATCCAGATTTGTGGCTGTGCCAACTGTGGGCTGTCCTTTTACCACGATATTAACACCGGGCAGAGGATCAAGCGTTTCAGCATCAATGACAGTTCCTGAAACTGTATCCTGTGCCAATCCGGCTATAGGCAAGCATATAGCCAAAAAAAGAGTGAGTAGTATTGTTTTAAATGTTTCCATGATTTAAAGAATTTTGGGTTGCTTTTAATACTCAGTTTAAAAAACGGGTATAATTTTGTTTGATCGATAATTTTCTATTACTCGTTTTAAATCCATATTAACTATTGAAATAATTATTATAGTTTTTATACTCTTATATCTTTAATTGGTGTAAAAAAATTTTAAGGATGGAGTATTTACTTAAAATCCTGTTTCCTTATCAGATGTATATAGTCTTTTTTTAACACCTCGTTAATTTAAAACTTTAAAATTAGCGCTGTACATAAGCAGCACTGTATGTAAGCGCTTACGCTTTT
>CAZFAJ010000001.1:84090-100895 GCA_964517005.1 uncultured Balneolaceae bacterium
ACTTTAAAATTAGCGCTGTACATAAGCAGCACTGTATGTAAGCGCTTACGCTTTTATAATGTTATCCACTTTTTAACTGAAAGTCAACATTTTTTTACTACCGAGAACGAAGTTAAAGGGAATCCCAAAAGCATAATTTGCGACTCTATTCGGGGTTCGATATGTACTGAATACCGTTACAGCTAATTAGTTGTAATGAGTACATTTAAAAAATAAGTATAAAACCGATTCTCTCTCCGTCATCACCGGCCAGACGAATTGCACTCTCGATTTTAAACATACCAAATATTTGGCTTAGCGCAAATCCAACTTCAACCTGTTCACGAACATTGACAGACCAGGGTGTAACCGGGGAAAGTCCGCTTTGGTTATCTGTGAAACCGAGAGCCGTGTGGAGTCGTAACTGCATACCGCTCTGCCGGATCGCTTTGAATGGAAACATTCTGACAAAAGAGGAACCAAGCAGATAATCAAATCGTGCAACACTTACTTTATTTCCGATCGATTCATTGAATTCCAAAGAGACAAACGGCCTTCTGCGGGTAAAATCATCCACCATAAAACCATTTTTACCAAACTGCATCTGCCCGGGCAACGGATTATCTGAACCGCCAACATATATTTCTGTTACAAAAAACTGTGATGCAAATACCGGCAGCCTGAATCCAAACGAGCTTCTGTATTTGAAATAGGTAAAGGTATCATCTCCTGCTCCAAAAGACGGATCACTCCAATAGGCCAGCTGATCGGTAAACCATCCAAACTTACGTACATCATAATCCCTGAACACCCCTACTCTTGTAAACGGCCTGCTATCAAAGTGTAAATGAAATTCAAACCCGGCAAACTCTCCTTCATTAAATCCTGTCACTTCCTCAGGGTCTCCCGGGGTAATTCCGATATTTGTATTTCTGTTAAAATCTACCCTTTCATCAGAACCGCCCACATCAAAACTTTTAAACCAGGAATGAGGTGCAACCACTGGTAAAAAACGATGATCCTCCCTCATATAACCTGCCCTGAAAAAGAAGTCGCGGTCAAAACGCAGACGAAGGCCGGCTCTGTAACCCTGTCTCTCAAAATAATTGTGTATATCTCTGCCGGTCATACCAACTATCATAGTATTCCGCAGTTCATCAACATTCAAAGGGTTGTTATTATATTCGTAGTCGGCAAATTGAATGGCAAGACGCCTGTAATAACTGCCTTCAATTGCCAGAGGGGTTCCGGGTATAAACTGCATCATCTCAAGGTAATATCGCCAATCCTTTGCACCGGGATCCGTTGCATACCCAACCGATCCTTTGTAGAAATAATTTTCCTGTATATCGGGAGTTCTCAAACCCAGACCTACGTAATTACCCTCCACCCTGTTTAATCTATAGAAATCTGAAATATTTGTAATATACGATCGCCTCAATATATTCGGTGCATTTAAATAGGCACTTAAAAAAGCCATTCCGGTATTCACCACCGATCGTTCTTTACTATAAGATTGTGCTTTTTGAAGCTCTTCAGACTCCTTCAATGTAGCAAGGTTCAGAGCATCATCCCAGTATTCCTCATTTTTCTGATCTGCATCTCCTGCTATGATTTTTCCTGAAAGGGGTATATCATCTTTTGAAAAAGAATTGCTGTTGATTTTATAACCGGTATAATTCCAAACATCCCGGTAAAACCAGTTTTTATTTAAACCCAAAATACCTACCCTGGCTTCAATTTCTGTCCGGTCCGGCAGCCAGTAATCATCTGTTTTTTCAAAACGCTGAAAATATTTGAAATTACTGATTGAATAGAGCCCCGCAAAAACATCAGCAGCTTCATTCAGAACCAGGTCCATCCCGATAATACCATCCGCATCATCATTTACAAAAACTGATCCCTCAAACAGCGGGATTTTATTTGATGTGGGTTTTACCATGATTTCAGTGGTGCCCCCTGGCCAGTCTGAACCGGCAGGACGGTCACTCAGATCATAAAACCTGTCTGCATCTGATGAAACAGGGCCAATTACGGTAATTATCTCCGATAAAATATTCAGCTGAACTTTTTCTTCATTAAGATTCAGAGGTTCTCCGTTTGTTGTAAGAATATCATACTCAGAAAAGAAATTGTCAGACGACCGGCGGGCCACTACTTTTTCCGCATATCGTTTGGGCGCAACAAACATCTGCCTGATTACCCTTTCAGCAAAAGCGATTGCTTCTGCTGAATCAGGTAAGGATTGTACATTGTTTTTCTCAATTTCATACACAAGGGCCAGTTTGTGAACATTGGCTTCGTAGTTTTTCAGTGCTTTCTTTCTCTCTTCCCGGATCTTTGCCAGCTCTCTGATTCTTCTTTGAACCCGATCCGATCTCACAATAACAGCGTCACCTTCAATTTGTGTTGACACCAGGAAAAAATTCTGTACATTTTCGCTGCCGGGTGATACAGAAACTGAAACTGTATCCGGTTTGTATCCAATAAAAGTTGCGATCAAAGTATAATCACCCGGTTCGATGTTCAGCCTGTAAAACCCATCTTTGTCTGTGCTGGTTCCGCGCTGGCTCCCTTCAATAATGATATTGGCTCCGGGCAGCAATTCTCCTGTGTCACTATCCCTGACGAACCCGGTAAGTTTCTCACTGTTTTGTCCGTTTGCGTCATTTATCTGCAAAAGAAAGAAGAAGAAAAAAAATAAAACAGGCTTTTTTTTAACGTAAAATTTTCGCATCAAACCGTCTGCATCTGTCTGAAAATATTTGGAGTATTGAGATTACTTTTTAAAGTAAAATTTATTGCACAAATGTAGCATTTTAACATCTGAAATTAGTGTAAAAACTATCACAAAATTAAATAATTCAGAGATTACAAGTTTAGGTTGAGTTTTACGCTTTCATATTTTTTTAACCACACAGGAACAGCAACGGACAATAGAAAACAGACGACTCCCACGAAAATAAATACCATCGCAATAGTTTTATCATAGTTTAAGAGATTCCACTGATACAAAAGATTGTACCAATCGTGAGATTCCTTTCCCAAATTCCCAATCAGGGGCAGCTGCCTTGCACTACCATCTGCTGCATAAAAAGCGACACTTAACCATGCAGAGCCAAGCAGATAAAATCCAAATTGTACACCTTTTTGAATTTTATTGAACCAAAAGTAGAACAAAATCAGTGAGCAGAGAATCAGTTCATTCAGTGATCCTCCAAGAATGGTGAGTGTCCTGTTCCCAAGCAAGCCAAAAAAAGTATGTCCCGCCTCATGAACAAGAAGAAGAAAATTTCGAATAAAAAAATTTTCGATGCTTACGGGAAAAGGAAAATCATATGAGATACTAAAAAAGATGTTGAACCGAATCGTCCGGTAGGCCTGATGTAAATGAAAAAAAATAAAGGGAATAAGAAAAATAGAGAGCCACCATTTTTTGAAACCCTTCATCCAGTCATACTCTGAAATTCTACTGCCAAATGCATTCATTATTTTTTGTTTCTGTTACGTTTATCTTTCTTGTCCATGAAAATTTCGTGTTAGGTGTTTCATCTCACACATTCCGACTAAAAAATAAATAGCTATTGGCCGATTTTGTTTCCAAACGCTACACGTTATAAATGGTTTTTAGTGTTTTTGTAATTAAAAATGCATCATAGACTTATAAACAGATTCTTAATTTTATTGTAACAGACCTGATATTCGGTTCTCTTGTTTTAGGTATTAAGAATTATTACAGGGGAATAAATGCAGTCTAAACTTACTGATTCACAAATATACGGACAATCGATATCATCAGGCAATGCGTCAGGCCTTGAACCATACAATGGCCCATGGACAAAAAAAGAGGCCTCTCATCTTACCCGAAGAACACACTTTGGAGTAAAAACCAATGACATAAATTTTTTAAGAAGTTTCAGTGATGCAGAAACTGCTGTTAACACACTCGTGGAAAATGCAATATCTGCTCCCCTTCCTGACGATCCCCAATGGTTCACTAACGGGTTATCCGGAAGTGTGCTGGATGTTTATGACATACAATTCCGATGGATGGACCAGATGTACAACAGTGGCTTGCTTGAACGTATGATTCTTTTCTGGAGTAATCATTTTGCAGTCTCATATAGTAATATGAATGCGTTGCCTGAAAAAGCCAGCGGCAGTTATGCAAACCACATGTATAAGTACTGGAAACTACTGCATCAGAACAGTTTTGGAAATTTCCGAAATTTTGTTTCGGACGTGAGTAAAAACTCTGCGATGCTCTACTATCTGAACAATTATAACAACCGCGCCGGGCAGCCCAATGAAGATTTTGCAAGAGAACTTATGGAGCTCTTTACCATGGGTGAAAAGAATAAAAATGGTACAGACAACTATTCAGAAAACGATGTAAAAGAAGTAGCTCGTGCGGTCACAGGCTGGAGAGTAAATGACAATACGTTAAGCGGATTTTTTGATGCTAACAGACATGATTCAGCTTCAAAAACAATTTTTGGTAAAACGGATATTTTTAATCTCGAAGGAGTAATCAACCTGATCTTTGAGGATCGTGCTGAGGAAACTGCCTGGTTTATTTGCAGAAAACTGTATGTTTATTTCGTCAGTGCAGAGCCGGATGAAGATATCATCAACCAACTTGCCGTTTATTTTCTTGATCAGAATTTTGACGTAGCAGCGGTACTAAAAAAACTACTTGGCAGCGCTCATTTCTATGAAGAGCGTTTTATGGGTTCCAGGATTAAAAGTCCGATCGAAGCCTTCATGAGTTATTTACGAGAGCTTGAGGTGACGCCCAATACTCAGATAAAAGAGTATATCAGGCTTCGAATGCAGGAGTCGAATGAAGAACTACTGCGCCCTGAAACTGTATTCGGCTGGGATGGTTACAATCCACCCGGCTCCGATGGTGTTCCAGGGCATTTCACATGGCTGAACACAAACCTGATGCCATCAAGATGGGATAATTTCACAGATCTGATTAGCGGAAACAATGTTTCATCCGGCCGGTATGATCCAATTAATATCGCCCAGAAAATTTCAAACCCCTCCGATCCTTTTGCACTGGCTGAAGATCTTGCAAAACACCTGATTGCACTTCCTCTCGATCAGGTAGATATCAGAGAAGTAGAGGATGATTTTGCCGGAAATCCGGAACTTGCACCTGATGTATCATCATTTCCGGATTACAAAGTAAATCTTACAAAAGTTTTGCTTGGCAATATTCCCTGGTATGAATGGACGGCCGGCACCGACAACCAGGGAAATCTCTTCTTTAATGAAACATTTGCTGAAAACCTGCGCCAGTATATTTCCTATTTACATCAGCTGCCTGCATATCAGCTAATATAAAGCAAAACCCGAATCATATATTATGGAAAAAAGAGATACCGATTTTAATTTGTCCCACAACAGGTCAGGTGCAACCCTCAAGGATAATGTTGCGCATAAACACGATCATACATGCTGGACACGCCGTAGTTTTTTAAGTACTCTTGGTTTTGCAGCATTCGGATCGGGAATGATGCTTGGAGGAATCCCGGTAAGTACTTTTGCGCGATCAAAATTTTTTAACAGGCTCGTGGCAGCAGACAATGACCGCGTACTGGTTCTGATACAGCTCGGTGGCGGTAATGACGGGTTGAATACCATTATTCCTGTTACAAACGACATTTACTATCAAAAGCGGCCCACTATAGGTATACGAAAACAGGATGCAATATCACTGAGTGATGATATTGGAATGCATCCGGCCATGAACAGTCTTGAATCTTTCTGGGGAGAGGGAAACATGGCGGTAATACATAATGTAGGATATTCCAATACCAACAGATCTCATGCCCGGGCTACAAATATCTGGACAACCGGAAGCGGATCAAACAGTAATCAAAATTCGGGATGGGCGGGCAGATTTCTTGTAGAAGATAATCCTGACTTTATCGCTAATCCACCTGAATTTCCGCTTGGCGTTCGAATAGGCGGTTCCCCCACCCTCTTTCAAAGCGAATTTGGAAATTTAGGGGTTACATTCGGCGGCGCCAGTCAATTTACCAAATTTTTGGAACAAGGCGGGTTTTATGATGAAAACAGCACGCCCGAAAATGAATTTGGGCGATCTCTCTCTTTTGCAAGAAAAATTGCGAATTCATCTTTCCGTTACCTCGAATCCATCCAAACTGCTGCTGACAGCGCAAATAATCTCGTGGATTACCCCAACACCTCTCTTTCCCGGAGCTTGTCGGTTGTAGCGCGTTTAATCCGGGGCGGATTAAACACTAAAATTTTCTTGGTTTCAAGAGGCGGTTTTGACAGTCACAATAATCAGGGAGGCGAAGAAGGCAGCCATGCGAATAACCTTGCTGATGTTGCCAATTCTGTTCATGCATTTTACAACGATCTTAAAAGCGACAATCAGGGAAATCGCGCACTGACAATGACTTTTTCAGAATTTGGCCGCACTCTGAGAGAAAACGGGTCTAACGGTACGGATCACGGATCTTCAGCGCCGGTTATGGTATTCGGGCCGGTTAACGGAGGTGAATACGGCGAGCATTCGGATCTGATCAATCTTGATAATTCGGGAGATCCGGTGTTCAGTACTGACTATCGTTCAATTTATGCTTCTATACTGGATAATTGGTTTGAGCTTCCGCCTGATGAAACAAGTACTGTTCTTAACGGTGATTTTCAAAAGCTCGGTTTTGTCAACTCCGAGGTTGCAACCAGTAATGAAAACAATCCCTCAGTACCGAGAGGTTTTACGCTAAAACAAAATTATCCGAATCCATTTAATCCGTCTACAATTATATCGTTTTCACTACCTGAAACATCGGATGTAGAACTTAATATTTTTGATGTGAACGGCAGAAGAGTTCGTACACTGATAAACCGGCCCATGCAAGCCGGCAAGCATACTGTAAACTTCGACGCCTCTGGCCTCCCAAGCGGTATCTATTTTTATAAACTGGTAACCCCGTCCGGATCTCAATCCAAAAAGATGACACTAATTAAATAAAATATGAATCGACGAATTTTACCCCAAAAAACTATTTTACTCCTGTTTTGTACGATTTTGATTCTGTTCACTGCCTGTGATTTGGTAGATAGCATAACCGGAAACAATGAAAACGAAAAAGAAACGACCATTCATCCGGTTCTTGTGAACGGTAAATGGGGATACATTAACAATACCGGAAAAGTCGTGATTGAGGCAAAATTTGATGAAGCACGGGATTTCTCAGGTGGTATGGCAGCTGTACGATTAAATGCAGTTTGGGGCTATATAGATGCATCTACTGCAAAACTGACCATATCTCCCGAATTCAGCAGTGCCGGTGATTTTAATGATGGCCTGGCTCCTGTTCAGCGTCCGGGTGAGTTATTCGGATATATTGATAAATCCGGAAATTTTTCAGTTGAACCTGCATTTGATTTTGCAACCCCTTTCTCTGAAGGAAAAGCGGCTGTCAGAACAGATGGATTGTGGACTTATCTGAAAACAGACGGGGCTTTTTTATTTGAACCTAAATACAGCAATGCCCGCTCTTACTCGGAAAACCTGGCAGCAGTTGAAACATTTGACGGATGGATTTACATCAATGAAACCGGCTCTGAAGTAATTAAGCCTACATTTCAAATATCTGCTGCACGCGAATTTTCTGACGGATTTGCACCGGTTCAAACTGCTGAAGGCTGGGGATTCATTAACAATACCGGGAATTTGGTGATTACTCCCAAATACCAGGAAGCCGGACAGTTTTCAGAAGGAAGAGCATGGATCAGAGAAGATGATTTTATAGGTTTTATTGATGAATCAGATCAAATGATTATTGAACCACAATTTTCTGAAGTTAAATCCTTTTCTGAAAATATGGCTGCTGTTAAGCTTAACAGAAACTGGTTTTTTGTCGACAGAAGTTCAAATCTTATCACAATAACAAATCCGCATTCAGCGGCAGAAAGTTTTCGCAACGGTATCGCCCGGGTAACTCTCGGAAGCGGTGAAAATGCCCGGTTCGGGTACATCGACAAAGACGGTGAATACGTTTGGTTCCCTACAAAATAAACTGACAGAAAAATGAAAAAATTATCTTTCGCGCTTTTAATCCCTGTAATCTTCTTTTCTCAATCCTGTGATATGGTTGATTCAGTTACAGGGAATACAAATAATGAAGCAGTAAAATTATACCCCGTATTGGTAGAAGGAAGGTGGGGTTATATAAATGATGAAGGACAGCTGGAAATTGAACCTGCTTTTCAGAGTGCCTCACTTTTTTACGAAGGTGTTGCGGCTGTTCGTGAATCAAACAGAAGAAAATATATTGATAAGAACGGTGAAGTCACTATTGAAGGTAATTTTTCAAACATCAGTAATTTTTCTCAGGGTAAAGCAGCCGTTCAATTTGACGGGCGATGGGGATATATCAATAAATCCGGAGATTTTGTGATTAATCCAAAATACAGAGATGCTTTTTCATTTTCAGATGGCCGTGCATTCGTCAGAAGTATAAATTTCAGGGAGTACTTTTATGTGGATGAAAAAGGAAATAAACTGGAATCGGTTACCCTGCCTGATAAGTTTGACTTTGTGGAAAACAATGAATTCAATAATGGCCTGGCTATGGTACGCAACAGTGATAAATTCGGTTATATTGACAAATCGGGCAGTAAGGTCATTGATTTCAAGTACAACGAAGCCCGCCCGTTTTCTGAAAAGTTGGCTGCTGTTAAAATCAGTGATAAGTGGGGGTATATCAACTCAAACGAAAATGTTGAAATATCTCCTCAATTTATCAGTGCAGGAGATTTTGGAAACGGTCTTGCCCCGGTACGGGAAAATTCAAATCTGTTCGGTTACGTGAATAAATCAGGCACAATGGTTATTCCCGAACAGTTCGAAATCGCACAAACTTTTAACGAAGATCGTGCTGCTGTTTTTAACGATGGTAAATGGACGTTTATTGATACATCCGGCAACCAGATTACATCTCCGAAATTTGATGAAGTTGAACCTTTTTTTAACGGCCTTGCAAGAGTTACCATTCTTATACCAAATGAAATGGATGATGATTTTACCGAAAAATTTGGATACATCAATAAATCCGGAAGCTATGTTTGGTTTCCGACAAATTAGCGTAATCAGAAAATAGCAGACCAATACTGCTGTCAAAGTATTTATTTCATTCGATACTTACTTGATGCCGGCCCTGGGTATTCTGATATTTTCAACAAGCTCCTCAATATCTGCCGGCGGTTTTCTGGTGTATTTTGACACAGCCAGGGCAACTAAAAAGTTTACTATCATTCCAACAGTACCAATACCCTCCGGTGATATACCCATCCACCAATAATCAGCACTGTTCAGATCAGGACGAATAAAAGTAAAGAAAATAATGTAGGAAGCCGTCAGAACAATGCCTGCAACCATTCCCGAAATCGCACCTTCCTTGTTCATTCTTTTGTAGAAAATTCCCAGCATAATGGCGGGAAAAAAAGATGCTGCTGCCAAACCGAATGCAAAGGCGACCGTCTGCGCCACAAAACCCGGCGGGTGAATTCCCAGGTACCCCGCAACCACCACCGTGCCCGCTGCAGCCACACGTGCAATAAAGAGCTCCTGTCTGTCGGAAATATCCGGTACCAGGGTTCGCTTAAGCAAATCGTGAGCAATGGAGGTTGATATTACCAGCAACAGTCCTGCAGCGGTTGAGAGCGCAGCAGCGAGTCCGCCTGCAGCAACCAAACCAACCACCCAATTCGGTAAATCTGCAATTTCCGGGTTAGCCAGCACCATGATATCGGGATCGATTGCCAGCTCATTTTCATCCGGATCAGCACTGTACAAAATTCTGCCGTCCCGGTTGATATCATTAAATGTAATCAATCCTGTATTTTCCCAATTATAAAACCATTCCGGCACTTCACTGTACTCCGTATTATTAATCGTGCCAAGAAGATTGGTTTTTGCAAAAGCCGCAACAGCCGGTGCCGTACTGTATAGCAGGACAATAAAAATAAGCGCATAACCTGCCGAAATTCTTGCGTCTTTTACTTTTGGTACTGTAAAAAAACGCACGATTACATGCGGAAGTCCGGCGGTACCGACCATAAGTGCCGCTGTAATAAAAAAGATATCAATTGTTGACTTGGATCCTTCCGTATAAGCATCAAACCCAAGCTGAGTACTCAGCCCGTCCAGCTTGTCCAGCAGGTACATACCCGAACCGTCGTTAACAGTGCTGCCAAAACCGAGCTGTGGCACAGGGTTGCCGGTTATCAGTATCGAGATGAAGATAGCCGGGACAAGGTAAGCAAAGATCAATACACAGTATTGTGCCACCTGTGTATATGTGATTCCTTTCATACCGCCTATCACGGCGTAAAAAAATACGATGATCATACCAACTACCACTCCTTCCGTGATGCCAATATCCAAAAAGCGTGAAAAGACAATACCAACCCCCCTCATTTGTCCGGCCACATAGGTAAAGGAGACAAATACCGCACAGACCACCGCAACCATCCGGGCTGTGCTTGAATAGTAGCGGTCCCCTACAAAATCAGGAACGGTAAACTTCCCGAATTTGCGAAGATAGGGAGCCAGCATTAACGCGAGCAACACATAACCGCCGGTCCATCCCATCAGATAAACGGAACCGTCGTACCCCATAAAAGCGATCAGGCCCGCCATTGAAATAAAGGATGCCGCCGACATCCAGTCTGCAGCCGTTGCCATTCCGTTTGCTAAAGGGTGGACATTACTGCCGGCGATATAAAAATCATTTGTTGTGATTACTTTAGCCCATACGGCAATTCCAATGTAGAGAGCAAATGTTATCCCCACTATCACAAACGTCCAGGTTTGAATATCCATCAGGTCAGTTCGTTGTCTTTATTCGGTTTCTTGCAAGGCTCAATGTTTCCACAGCGGTTGTTCATATCTCATCATATTCAAATTCCTTATCAAGCCTGTTCATTTTGTACACATAAATAAAAATGAGAACCACAAAAACGTATTGAGAGCCTTGCTGGGCAAACCAAAATCCGAGATTGAATCCAAAAAATGTAATTTTATCAAGCTGATCAACCAAAAGAATCCCAAAGCCAAAGGATACCAGGAACCATATTCCAAGTAATATTATCAACAATCGCAGATTCTTTTTCCAGTACTGCTTCGCTCTGTTTTCCATCCCTTACAAGATATTTATCAGGTTTTATTTAAAACGATGCATTTTATGAAATTCACAGGATGGATCAAAATGAGTCAGTGAATGCCGATTTTTAAAATATATTCTCAAACGGCTTAATCTGTTAGTAGAATTATACTTAGATTCTCAGAAATGACTACTCAAACCAAAATAACACTATGCAAATCAGCTATAAATACACGGAAAACTTGATCCTGGCATTTCTCTTATTGCTCTTTGTTTTCGGATGCAGAGAAAAAAATACTTCGAACGGAGAGTGGCAGCTTGGGCCTTTTGAAAAATTTGAAGAAAATCCGATCCTTACACCACGCGGAAATAGCTGGGAATCAAAAGATCTTTTTAATCCCGCAGCCTGGTCAGACGGTGAAACTATCTACATGTTATACAGGGCAGAAGATTCTGCCGGTATCGGACAGTGGAACGGTACATCCAGGATTGGACTGGCAACAAGTACCGACGGGATCAATTTTAACAGGCAGCCAAATCCGGTTCTTGAGCCTTCTGAACCCTGGGAATTGCCGGGCGGCACAGAAGATCCGCGTATCGTGAAAATTGACAGTACGTTTTATCTCACCTACACAGCTTACGACGGTGAAACTGCACGGCTCGCCCTGGCTTCGTCAATTGATTTAGAAAACTGGACAAAACACGGACTTGTGTTTCCGGAATTGGGATGGACAAAGGCAGGCGCAATTGTACCTGAAAAAATTAATGATAAATACTGGATGTATTATGGCGATACAAACATCTGGATTGCCTGGTCGGAGGATCTGATAAACTGGACACCTGTTAAAGAGCCGGTAATGACAACACGTGAGTCCAGGTTCGACAGCGGACTCATCGAACCGGGACCAACGCCTTTGATCACTGAAAATGGCATTTTAATGCTTTATAATTCTGCAGATGATGATCTGGTTTACAGAACAGGACAGGCTTTGTTTGATATAAATGACCCTACAAATCTTATGTCCCGCTCAGAATCATATTTCCTTGAACCTGATATAGAACTTGAAATCGGCGGACAAATCCCCAATGTTGTCTTCATTGAAGGCCTTGCAAAGATCGGTAACCGCTATTTTTTGTATTATGGAATGGGTGATTCAGGCATCGGTGTTGCCATAAATGAATCAGAACAAAATTAAGTACTCTGCATGAAGCAACAGATTTCAGAACTCCAAAAACTTTCATCTCAGCTTGAACCTGATTCACACACCCGGAGATATCAGCGCCGTTCTGTAATTGAATACGGAGAGCGCTTTTTAGAAAATTTAACAGAATCAAAAGCATATGAGGCTTCTGTCCGGGATAATGAAAAACTCTTATCTGAGGAATTATCTGAAGAGGGTATTAATATACAATCGGTTATTGAATCTGTTGAGAACAAAATTGACCGCGGGGGAATTAATCCCGCGTCCGGCAGTCACTTTGGATATATACCGGGCGGCGGAATATTCAGTGCTGCTTTAGGAGATTATCTTGCGGCTGTATCAAACCGGTATGCAGGCGTTTGGTTTGCCTCTCCCGGCGCTGTCAATGTGGAGAAGAGATTGTGCAACTGGATGGCAGAGCTGATCGGGTTTACAGGAAATGCGGGCGGCTATATTTCCTCCGGCGGAAGTGTGGCCAATTTAACAGCTGTTGTTGCCGCACGTGAATCCAAAAAGATATCACCTCAGCAATCGTCCAAAACCGTCGTCTATCTCACAAAACAGGCACATCACTGTATTGATAAAGCACTGGCTATTGCGGGCATGCGCGGGTGTTTGATTCGACGCGTTGAAATGGATGAAAGTTTCAGAATGGATCCGGTACACCTGAATTTATTGATCGAAGATGATTTGAAAAAGAAGCTGACGCCCTGGCTTGTAGTTGGCTCAGCCGGTACTACCGATACGGGGGCCATTGATCCGCTGAACAGAATTGCTGACATAGCCCGCAGCCACAATTTGTGGTACCATGTTGATGCAGCCTATGGCGGATTTTTTCTGCTGGATAAAAATATTAAACAAAAGATGTGCGGTATAGAAAAAGCAGACTCAGTTGTGATGGATCCACACAAAGCACTTTTCCTGCCATACGGTATCGGTGCACTTATCGTGCGGGATATATCCACATTGAAGAATACTTTCAGGTTTGATGCAGACTATATGCAGGATGCCGAACCGGACCCCGCTGAATATTCGCCGGCGGATATATCTCCGGAATTAAGCAAACACTTCCGAGGACTTCGCATGTGGCTGCCTCTGAAACTGCACGGACTGGCTCCTTTCAGAGCCGCAATCCAGGAAAAACTGCTTCTTGCCAGATACGCTCACGGAAAACTAACCGCTATGAATGGTTTTGAAACCGGGCCGCTGCCCGATCTCTCAGTTGTTACATTCAGATACCTTCCTGAAAAAGGTGATCCCGATGAGTTCAACAGGCTCCTGCATCAAGAATTACTCAAAGACGGACGAATATTTCTCTCTTCAACACTAATCAATGATAAATTTATATTAAGGCTCGCCATTGTATCGGTGCGAACTCATTTGAAAGAAACAGACAACGCTTTAAAAATAATTCAGGAAAAAGTAACTCAAATTACAGGGCCCTCTGAAATGATCTCAAAATAAGATAAGACTAAAAACTGAACAGTTAAGTGAGCACATATTTAACTTCCTGTATTTCAAACGAAAGCCGGTACCGGGTACCTTCATCAGACTCAATCTTCATCTCTGCATTCAGCTGACTCGCGAGAGTGTAAATCAGGGTCATGCCCAGTGATTTCTCCTTCAGTTCTTCAAAATTATCAGGCAACCCAACACCGTCATCCGCAATTACAAGTTCGATGTTTTCTCCTTTTTTCTTCAGTGATATCGAAATTGTTCCGGTTTTTCGTTCGTCAAATGCGTGTTTAAGAGCATTTGTCACAATCTCGTTCATGAGCAGTCCACAGGGAATTGCCTGGGTAATTGTAAACTCAACAGGGTCAGATTCAATTTCGATTTCAATCGGTTTATCTTTGGTTATATGTGAATCTGCAATAACATCAATCAATTCCCCAATATATTTGCCAAACTTTATCACAGACAGGTTATCGCTTTGGTAAAGTTTTTCATGAATTAAAGCCATGGAGTTAATTCTGAGCTGGCTGTCTCGCAAAACCGTTTTAGCCTCTTCGTTATCAGTATTTTGCACCTGAAGTTCCAATAAGCCAGTGATAACGGCAAGATTGTTTTTTACACGATGATGGATCTCAGCAAGTAAAATCTCTTTTTCTTTCAGGCTCTCTTTGATTTTCTGCTCAGCTTTTCTTCTTTCTGTGATATCAACATAAATACCATAAATACCGATAATTTTTTGATCCACCCGAACCGGAACACCATAGATCAGTACATCCACAATTTCCCCGTCTTTTCTTTTTCGGTATGTGATTACCTCAAATGTGACCTGGCTTCGCGATAGCTTGGAAGCTTCTTCCTTTTTCTCATCCGGTACAATAATTTTATCAAGAGATACTTCTTTGATCTCCTGTTCATTAAAACCGAATATCTGTTCAAATGAACTATTTACCAATTGTACATCTTTATGTTCATTCAGCAGCGCAATTCCAACGGGTGCATTCTGAAAGAGCTGCCGGAAAAGCTGTTCGTTTTGTCTCACTTCCTGTTCACGTTCATACCTTTCAGATATATCTCTGGCAATGGCAATCACTACCGGTTTTCCAAAATATTTCCCCGGGTTCAATTGCAGCTCCTTTGGGAAAATTTCACCGTTCTTTCTCTTTCCCCACCATTCAAATTGCTGAACATCTCCATTCAGTGCCTTTCCCATACGGCTGTAAGTCAGATTCATATCCACCTTTCCCGGTGCACCTAAAAAATCGGGTGTGTTTCCGATAAATTTTTCCCTCGAATATCCATACATACGTTCTGCACCCTGATTCACTTCTAAAAAACGCCCCTCCTCGTCGAGAATATACATTGCATCCTGAATGGAGCTAAAAAGAACTTTATAACTTTCAATCGACTCTTTCAATTTTTGCTCTGCCACTCTCTTATCTGTAATATCTTCAACAAGCGAATAAATACTGATCAGATTTCGGTCCAGATCATAAATAGCGGCATTGTGCCAGTTGCAATAGATCGTGCTGCCGCCTTTTGTTTTGTTTTCGGATTCAGTGCTAAAGTAATTTTTGCCCTTTGTTATAAAATCGGATAGCTGCTTTTCAACAAACTCCTTATTTTTGACCGGAAGAAGCCCGATATCAAATAAATTTTTTCTTCGAACCTCTTCAAATTCCCATCCAAAAATCTCTTTCGCTTTATCGGACCAATCCCGGACGTTAAAATTTTTATCCCATTCAATCATCGCCATGGGGATATGTGCCCGTACACTTTCGATCCTGGGAAGCAGGGCAAGGTTCTTTTTTTTATCCCTGATAATTGAATCAACTACATGGGCAATGGTAAATTGAACTGGATTACCCTCCTGATGAATCAGATGGCTGGTTAACTGAACATAAAACTTGTTACCCTCACGGTCTGCATGCATCCATATAGCAGACGGATTAAACATTTCCTTATCGATTCCATCAAGATCTTCCGGTTTTATCTTACTGCCCAGGTCGGTAAAATGCATTCTTTGGAATTCCTTTTTGGAATAGCCATATCTCTCCAGTGCGGCTTCATTTACATCAATAATTTCAAATGTATAATAGTTATAAAGAAACATTGGCTCTTTATCAAAGAAAGAGAATTGCTTCGGCTTGCTAAAAATACTCATAGATTGCACACCATTAATTTTGAAATCGACTAAGTTAACTTCTCTATTTTGTTTCCAACAAATTTACCAAACACGTTGAACAGGAATTTCTCTAAATTAAGAAATATTACAGTTTATCTTCCACATATTTGATATCAAGATTTATTTCCTTTCTGTATCTTTATTCTTAAGCTTTTCAATAAAACAAAACACAGATTCAGCTGCATCATCTTCAAATTATAAGTTTATCCATACCTCTTCTTTTTGTATTTTAGGTAACAGATAATCGTAAAATTTTGAATGTCATTTTTGATTTAGCATAAATGTCCATTCACAAGAAATAGTTTACTAGTAAACGTTACACAGAAATATCTCCTATTAAACCACAAATGGCCGAAGACCAAATTACGCTCACCTTACCTGACGGTTCTCAAAAAAGTTTCCCGAAAAATATTACCGGATACCAGGTTGCCGAATCAATCTCTAAAGGACTTGCCAGAAACGCTTTAAGCATTACTGTAAATGATGAGATTTATGATCTGGACAGGCCAATTAAGGAGGATGCAGAAATTACCATAAATACCTGGGATTCCGAAGACGGCCAGTACACGTTTTGGCATTCATCGGCCCATCTGCTTGCCGAGGCTGTACAGGAGATCTATCCGGAAGCCAAATTCGGTATTGGTCCACCCATAGAAAACGGGTTTTATTATGATATTGATTTTGGTAAGAAGGCTATCTCGCAGGAAGATCTTCCGGAAGTTGAAGAAAAAATGATTGAGCTGGCCAGGAAGAAGTCTGAATTCAAGCGCAGGGAAGTCAGCAAAAAAGAAGCGCTTGAATATTACAAAAACGAGAAGAAAAATGAGTATAAAG
>CAZFAJ010000001.1:100995-104283 GCA_964517005.1 uncultured Balneolaceae bacterium
AGCAAAAAAGAAGCGCTTGAATATTACAAAAACGAGAAGAAAAATGAGTATAAAGTTGACCTGATCAAGGATCTGGAAGATAATACCATCACCTTCTACACACAGGGAAATTTTACAGATCTGTGCAAAGGACCGCATATTCCGCATACAGGCGATATTAAAGCTGTGAAATTAACAAATCTTGCAGGAGCTTACTGGCGTGGCGACGTAAACAGTAAACAGCTGACCCGGATATATGGCATCAGTTTTCCAAAACAGAAACTGCTTCAGCAATATATTGAACAGGTAGAAGAGGCCAAAAAACGGGATCATAAAAAACTGGGTAAAGAGCTTGGTATTTATCAGATGGATCCTCTTGTGGGCAGCGGCCTTCCTCTCTGGCTTCCGAACGGTACCATTTTACGCCGGACTCTTGAAGCTTTTCTGAGAGATGAGCAAAAACGCAGAGGCTACAAAGAGGTAATCACTCCTCATATTGCCACTATTGACCTGTATAAAATGTCGGGACACTACCCCTATTACAAGGATTCGCAATTTAACCCGATGGAGGTTGACGATCAGGAGTACATGCTGAAGCCGATGAATTGTCCTCATCATCACAGAATATATTCAAATGAACTGAGAAGTTACCGGGATCTGCCACTCAGGCTCGCTGAATTCGGAACTGTTTACCGGTATGAACAGTCAGGAGAGCTTAACGGACTTTCAAGGGTACGCGGATTCACGCAGGACGATGCTCATATTTACTGCACACACGATCAGCTTAAAGATGAAATAAAGAAAACGATTGAACTGACTCAGTTTGTTTTTACAACGTTTGATATGCCGGTTGATATACGGCTCTCTTACCGAGATGAAAATGAAAAGAAATTCGGGGGAAAATCCGAATTTTGGGAACGTGCAGAACGGGAAATCCGTGAAGTTGCCGATGAGATGAAACTCGACTACCGGATTTCCAAAGGTGAAGCCAGTTTTTACGGGCCAAAAATAGATTTTATTATCCGTGATGCAATTGGCAGAAAATGGCAGCTCGGAACTGTACAGGTTGACTATGTGATGCCTGAGAGGTTTGATTTGACCTATATTGGTTCTGATAACAACAAGCACCGGCCTGTGATTATCCATCGCGCACCTTTTGGATCCATGGAACGATTTGCCGGCATACTCATTGAGCACTTCGCCGGTGATTTTCCCCTTTGGCTTTCTCCTCTTCAGGTAAAGGTGCTTCCCGTATCGGATGATTATATTCCGTATGCACAACATTGTGTGGAAAAATTGCAGGAGCAGAATATTCGTGTTGAGCTGGATGAACGCAGTGAAATGATCGGCGGTAAAATAAGAGATGCTGAAAACGCGAAAATTCCTTATATGTTCATAGTCGGTGCCCGGGAAGAAAAAGAAAAAACCGTTTCAGTACGCCGGCACAAAAAAGGAGATATTGGAACTTATTTACTAAATGATTTTATTACTACTATTGACAAGGAAATTTCAAACAGAGATCTTCCGCCAACTTATAACAAAAATTAACGAGGTAACTTATCGCAAGACGTAATTTCAGCCGCCGGAGAAGAAATGACGACCGGCCAAATATCAATGATGAAATCCGTTCTTCTAAAGTACGAGTAATTAAGCCTGATGATGATCATGAAATAGTTGATATTGACAGAGCTATAGAAATAGCAGAATCTTACAATCTTGATCTGGTTGAGATTGCACCCGATGCAAGGCCACCGGTATGCAAGGTGATCGATTTTGGCAAATTCATGTACGAAAAAAAGAAAAAAGAGAAAGAAGCCAAAAAGAAACAGCATACGATCCAGGTCAAAGAACTTCGCTTCCGGCCAAATACGGACGATCATGATCTTGAATTTAAAACAAGGCATGCGCGTGAATTTCTGGAGGGCGGCGACAAAGTAAAAGCGACTGTTCAATTCAGGGGACGAGACATGCTTTATACTGATAAAGGCAAAGAGCTGTTAAACAACCTTGCTGAAGAGCTGAGTGATATCAGCAGTGTTGAATCGAGCCCGACTATGGAAGGCCGCAGAATGATCATGATTCTCTCGCCTGATAAAAGCTGATTTAAACAGGTGGCCTCCATTTGAAATTATTACTGAATTCTTTGCAGGAGGAGTTTCACGCAAAGAAGGCAGAAAAATAGACACGTAAAGCGCGCAGTGAGTTTATACCAAAACCTGCGTTGTGGTAGCCCGCATAATCTTTCTCCGCGGTCTCCGCACCTTCGCGATCTCAGCGTGAAACCAGAACGAGATCTCTGCAAGAGTCGCACACTACGTTCACGAGAAAATGCTCGCTAATAGAACACGAAAAATTTTGAGTTCATCTGCCTGTCTTTCGAAGGCTTCGACAAAATAAAGCCCGACCAGCTCTGTGAAATATGAATCAAAACAGGTTTTTGTTGAGGGCTGGTGGGGCGGTTTGCTACCCTCTCTTTTTCATCATTTTAAAGATGGATTTGAGCTCATCCCGCGGCATCAGTGTATCGATGAAATTGAACTGCCCGGCAGCTAATTTTTCTCCGCCATCGATGGTGACACATTCACCGGTTATGTACGGAGCCATTCCGGAGAGCAAGAACGCAGCAAGATTCGCAAGCTCCTCTTCGTCTCCGTATCGTCCTGCCGGTATTTTATCCAGAAATTTCTCTTCAAATTTCTTATCAGGCAGCAACCGGCTCCACGCTCCCTCCGTCGGGAACGGGCCGGGAGCAATCGCATTCAGCCTGATATTGTATTCTGCCCACTCATACGCAAGAGAACGCGTCATCGCCAGTACTCCCGCTTTGCTGCACGCAGAAGGCAGCACAAATGCAGATCCCGCATCTTCCGCATAGGTGGTAACAATGTTAAGTATCGACCCCTCTTTTTTATGATCAATCAGATAGTTTCCAAAGGCGTGCGTACAGTGAAAACTGCCATGAAGCACAATATCGATAATAACTTTAAACCCGCCGGGTGATAGATCCTCAGAAGCACTCAAAAAATTACCGGCCGCATTATTGACCAGGCCTTCCATCGACCCAAAATCAGAAACAATCTCTCCGGTCATCTCCTTTACCCTGTCGTAATCCCGGACATCCGCCACATAATATTTTACCGATGATTCACTCCCGGATTTCTCAATATCAGTAACAGCATTTTTTAATTTTTCCTCCGTTCGTCCGCAGATAGCAATATTTGCACCCAGTTCAGCAAACTTTTTTGCCATCGCCAAACCCAATCCGCTTCCGCCCCCGGTAATTAAGATGGTTTGATTTTGCAGAGTATC
>CAZFAJ010000002.1:0-6816 GCA_964517005.1 uncultured Balneolaceae bacterium
GCTGTGGAAGTCAGGGATGAAATTGTGATCCTGGATGAAGTTGTTAGTTTTACAGCTTCTCATTTGTCCCATCATCGCTTCACCCTATACCATGAAAATTGCTGAACAACAGGTCAGTTAGAGTAAAAAAGAGATCAATAATGCACGCATTGTTCTAAAGCAGATTGAAACATATATTTCACCTCAAAATTTGCAGTTGAATTCATAAAGATTTAATAAACTCAATTAAAGCATCTCTGTCATTTTCACTTAATTCTTTCACATAATTTTTTGCCCTTTCAGCTTCTCCGCCATGCCATAGTATAGCTTCCAGGAAACTCTTTGCTCTGCCATCATGAAGCAGAGAGAGATGACCATTCACGGTTCGCGTGAGTCCAATACCCCAAAGTGGAGCTGTTCGCCACTCCCTTCCATTTGCTTCAAAATCAGAACGATTATCGGCCAATCCTTCTCCCATGTCATGCAGCAGAAGGTCAGTAAATGGAAAAATGGTTTGATCGCGAACGGATTCAATATCAAAATCGGCCGCTGTTTTATGGCTGGGCGTATGACAATCGACACAACCGGCTTCTAAAAAAATTTTTTTCCCAAGCCGTACGGTTTTATCCTCCGTATTTCTTCTGGACGGGACTCCGAGAGTGGATACATAAAAAGCTGTCTCCCGGAGTTCTTGATCCGATATTTCGGGATCATCTTGTAACCCGTCATCTGCTTGCGGATTATTGTTCAGATTTTCCTCAGGAAACAGTGAAGAGGTGACACCCATATCTCCGTTGTAAGCGGCAGCCGATTGCTGAAGAAGACTCGGCTGGTTCGCTTTCCACCCAAATCTGCCTAAAACCTTTTCTCCCGTCTCAACATCTGTTACATAGTTTGGTTTGCCGGATATGCCATCTCCGTCTAAATCATTTGGGTCTGCCTGTTCTACAATATCACTCTCCGGAATGGCCTCTAAAAGGCCGAGGCCAAACACAGGGGGAGCTGTTCTTACAGATGTTCTTACAGATGGTGGCAACGGTTTATATGTATCTACCAAATTGTAAATAGGTTTATTCAGTTCAACTTCGGTTCCATCTCCCAGCGTTTCAGTTATCGTTTCATATTCTATCTCAATACGAGCCTCTGGTCGTGCCTGGAAAGTTGATCGATGCTGAATTTGCAATCCAAAGCCATCGACAGGGATGGGTTCCCCCGGATTATCGTCAGGGTTACTGCTTATCCGTACAAGTGCGGCTGATATCTCTCCGTCGTCAAAGAACGGTTTCCCACGGCCATCCCTTACATGACAATTTATGCAAGACAAATTGTTGAATAGTGGCCCGAGACCACCATTAATTTCAGCAGGTGCGGTAACAAAATTCTTTTCGAAATTAAGATCTCCGGCCAGGTGCTCTTCCAAAGCCTCGGGATTAAGATTGGGTGCAGGGTTCGAAAAAGCCTGGCTGGATTGTTGAAAGACAGTTGTAGCTCCGCCAGCTCTGATTTCTTCATCTGAAATGGAAGGGAGTTTTTCCTCCCCTCCAAATAATGTATCACAGGCGCTGAAAGTGATACAGATTAGACTATAAAAAGCTATTGTTATAAGTCTAAAGCGTAATTGTTTATTGGCCATTTTAAAATTCGTCCAGTAACGGTTTTATATTTTCCTGAATAGTTTGCAAAATAGTTCGAACAGCATCCTGTGCATTTTGCACGCTTTCAGGATTATCTGTAATTGCATCTCTGAAATTACCTTGAATATCGCCAATGGCTGTGATTGCTGCTTCTATCTCCGATTTGAAACGAGAATCTAAGTCAGTGTTAAATTCAGAGACAAAATCAGTTATTCCTGCTCCACTGTTTGATGCCATATCACCGGTATATATATGCCGTATGCTACGAATATTATCTTGAAAATCATTCTTAGAATTAAAGCTGAATTGCGACTCAACCAGTGTGGCATTCTGCTGAGTAAGTGGATCGTTTATTTTACCGTTAGCAACTTCATCAGCAATGATCTCCATTCCTAAAATGAGTTCTTCAATACCAGCTCTTTGACTGGTAAAAATCTCACTTCCATTACCGGCCTGGGCCAGCGCGTTTACAAAGTTGCCAGCATCTTCTCTCCAGCCATCTTCCAGGGCCTGGGTGTCATTTTTCAAGACTTGTGTTGTAGCTGACAGATACTCCAATTCGCGGCTTGTAAGATCATTAGCTGTTTTACTATTGCCATCTCCAAATAACAAAAATTCAATGGTATGGAATCCTTTTAAGACTCCTTCCAGCCCGTCAACAAATTCTGGAGTGAGATCATTATTACTTTCAAGTACCCCGACCAGGTCTGTTCTATTTACAGGCCAGCTGTCAAGTGCAGGATCCAATCCCTCGGTATCAACAGGCCCAAATAAAAAACTTTCGGAAGATTCCCAAGGTACCCGCGTAGCTACCCACTGCTGCTGAGCTGCCTCTAAATTTGATTGAGAAACATCGTTGGCCAATGTGTTAACCGCATCAAGTAATAAACCTGCTTCGGTATTTAAATCTGTGTAGGTCTGAAGAATGATATTTTCAGCTTCATTTTGAAGAATAGATGAAGCAACTTGTTCATCAAATCCGTCATCAGTAGTACCAGAAGGATTATCATCACCACATGCTGTAAACAGCAGCATTCCTGCTAATATTATATGAATTGTAAAGGTTCGCGTATTCATTTATTTACTTTGATTTGTATTTAAGATTATTGTTTAAAATTGAAATCCAAGTCCAGTCGAAAAGGTATTTTCAATATTATTCTCGGAAAATCCGAGCCACCGGTGTGTGTATTGTGTTTTAAGAACCACATTTTCATGTAGAAACAGATTCAAACCTCCTGTAACTGCATTTCTTTCCCAACGTGCATTGTCGTTTACAGCACCTTCAACCACATCAAACATGGAGTCATAAAATTCGTACCGGCCAAAAACAAAAAGCGGTAAATCAATAGCTTTTGTAAATGTTGAGATATCATATCCGGCTTCAGCATACCAGCTTAGTGCCTGTTTGGCCACAGGTGTGCGTTTGACATTTAAATTATTGGATAGATTACGGTTAGCTGCTGAGACTAAATCACTGTTTTGCAGGTTCCCAAATAGTCCAAAAAGATTAGCTCTTAAGGGTCCATTATTTAAGATAAAATGCCCCTCAACAATACTAACATAAGCATCTATATTCAGATCTGGCTTGGGACGGTTGTCTGCGCTGTTTCCAATATATCCTGATGTGCCTATTTGAAGATGTTCACTAACATTGTAATCAAGACGGAGGGTATATGCGAAATTTTCTGCATTATTGGTTTCAAAACGCCCCTGTTTGCCCCGTACAATCCAGTTGGCAGAACTAAAGCCCGTTGCATCCAAACCGTTCACAACTGAAAAGGCATAATCTATCGCTCCCAGAGTACCAAATACCTGTGCCCCTATTTCATACCAATTTACAGGGATAATCTCAGCCTCAGCGGGGGAGCGGGTAGTGGTAAAATATTCATTGGGTTCGTCATGTAAAGCCCCAATACCTATCGGCAGTTTAAATTTACCAAGTTTAAAATTTAAAGCATCACTGTGCTTATAGGAAATGTATAGTTGTTCAAGTAATACCTCTCCTCCGGCCTCAACTTCGGTTTCAAATTCCCCGAATTCTTCGAATACATCGAACTCTTTGGTGACTCCTGTACCACCGTGTTCGAACTCAATCTCACCTCTGAATTTAATTTTCTCATTGAATTGATATTCAGGATATAACACAAATCGTTCCATATCGACAACATTTCGCTTGTCTGGATTTGTATCCCAGTCAAAATTGAAATAATTGATAGTTCCATATCCTTCCAATCCAAAATTTTCAATCAGGTTATTTTTTTCAGTTTCCTGTTCAATGTTTTGGGAAAATGCATTCATTACCGTAAACAAGACAAAAAAAACTAGTAAGAGTATTTTCATGTTACTTATTTAGAATTGTTCTTAATAAGACAATAAATTAATGACATTTTATAATTAGTCCAAATAAAAATAATGTTTCTTGTAGTGGTCTGGTAGTAAAGAGGAAAGGCAATTAAATGATCCGTTTCAAAAACCGGAATATGCGGAAAAACTGGCCGGGGCGATTCCAAATGCTGAACTTGTCTGGATCAAAGATGCCGGGCACTGGCTTATAGACGAAAAGCCGGAGGAGATCGGAAACCACATTCAAAAGTTTCTTAGCTGAAAAATATTGATGCAGGCTTTTAACTCAATTTTTTTGGTTAACTGGTCGGCTCAAATATTTTATTTACTTCTTCACGGAGTTTTACAGCCAGTATTTTTCTGTCACCTGATGTTACAGGTGTAGCGCCAAACCGGACTTTACATGTTATCTTCGTTGTTTTTGAAAGTTTCACGACATGATTTACAAATGATTCACGGGCACCGTAAAAGCATACACTTTCTTCTGCAGGCGGATCGCCTTCGGCTGTCGCATAATAGAGTGAAACTGTATGAACCGGTAATCCGCTCGCTGCAGGCAGCTTCAGGAGAGAAGAATGAAATGGCAATACAGCAGATCCTGCTGATGAAGTGCCTTCCGGAAAAAGGATGAGCCCCTGATCTTTGTTCAGTACGTTACTTACCAGTTCATTTACCCTGGTTACATCTTTTCGCCTGTTTCTGTCCACAAATATAACTCCTACCGATTTTACCATTGGCCCGAGAAGAGGCCAACTTCTCACTTCCTTTTTTGCTACGAATGTGCATTTCAGATTAAGGTACAGCGGAATGATATCCAGGTAGCTCAGGTGGTTGGAAACAATAAAGAAAGGCGGCTCTGGCGGTACTCCTTCCACTTCAATGTGCAGATTAAATATTTTTGCCACACCATAAGCCCATGTATGCATGTAGAGATTTCTCCATTTTTCATATCGAAGACGCAGGATTTTAACCGGAATCAACCCGATGATATAAATGGAATAGGTAAAACCGGTATGGATTATCAGCGACACGATCCTGATAATACTTCGAAGTGATTTCATCCCGGACAGTTATGTTATTGGATTGATTAAAGAGTAGCTTCGCACTGGCAAGTTGTCTTTCCCGCAGTTGGCTTTGATTTCTGCTCAGGAATCAAAAAACATCCTGCGAATTTTAGGACTGATCGTTTTTACATCTAATATGACCATCACATATAGTAGTTTCAGGTCGCTGTGATAAGCCGGCCGGCTGCATATTTTACACCCGATTTTTATGTAGTTCTGCAACAGTGCTGTGGTTTTTGCTTCGCCTGTACCGTTTGTTTCGATATCATCAAAATTACAGGAATAAGAGTCGCGCGGACGAACAAGATAGTCGGAATGGAGGTACCCCCGGTCGATCAGGCGGTTGTAGACGGCCGCCCCGTCTTCTATACTCTCAGCTGGAATGCCAAGGCTTCCGAATAGAAACCGCTTATCAAAGTGTTGAAGATAGCCTGCAAACCCTTTCCATAAAAGAAACAGCACGCGGCCATTCCGGTGACTTTCTTCAATACACGCGCGGCCTACTTCAAACCCGCTTTTGAGTACAAACTCCGGCAGGTCATTCATTCTGAATAAAGTATCTGAATAAAAACCTGCACCGGTGGTTGCCTGTTCGTACGTTTGTAATCTGTAGGTGCCAATCAGTTTGTCGGAACTGATCTCCTTAACAATCAGATGATGGCACTGATCGTCAAAAATGTCCTTGTCTACGGTACGGTCAGTATCAAATTCTCTTTTCAATTCTTTGTAGAAAACCCGGTATCTGAGCTCAAGGGCTTCTTTAATTTCTTTTTCAGTTTTGGCAATTTGAACCGAATACTTATGGTCGGATATATCCGGCAGAATGTTACTTTTGGCAATCAAAAAGAGATCCTGTGCTATTTATAGTTGTGAAATTTTTCTTCAGCAAGATAATAGTTTTTAAAAGAATCAAAAAAACTGATGAACTTGACACAATTTGCAAAACAAAAAAGATTGAAAATGTGATACTGATTTATAAATCAAAATATATAAAAATTAAGTAATGAGTTATCAGTGAATTAATTAATTTTTTTTTCAACGATCCTGGTGCCCGTTCAGTGGCTGTCAGGAATGAATGCACATTCCCAAATTAGTAAGGGTGAAGGAATATCTTTATTTTGACTTGGTATATTTCATAAATTTGATGCGAAAGACTGCATAACCTGATATTTAAACGTATTGAGCACTGCCACAAAATCCGGTTCTCTTCTTAAAGACACCAATTTATATGTAATTTTCGGAATCACTCTTACGGCTGTTATGGGGGTTACAACCATTGCACCGGCGCTTCCCTCAATTTCTCATGCATTTGAGGTTACACCCGCCCGAATTGGATTGCTGATAACCTTTTTTACACTCCCGGGTATTTTTTTAACACCGCTGCTGGGTCTGCTGGCCGACCGCTATGGACGAAAAGTTATTTTAGTCCCCTCACTCTTCATTTTCGGGATTGCAGGAACAGCGTGTGCATTTTCAGTAAGTTTTAATCAATTGCTGTTCTTCAGAGTGCTACAGGGATTTGGAAGCGCGGCTCTCGGTGCTCTGAATCTGACGCTGATTGGTGATCTTTACACAGGCAACAGGCGTGCTTCAGCAATGGGCTATAATGCAAGTGTATTGAGTATCGGAACGGCTGTCTATCCCGCGGTTGGCGGAGCACTGGCCATTGCAGGCTGGTTTTATCCGTTCTTTTTAAGCCTTCTTGCAATACCGGTCGGGCTTTTTGTTCTCTATTCGCTTGACCCAATGGCTGATTCAGACGACACAAAAATGAAAGAGATATTCGGAAAAGTGCT
>CAZFAJ010000002.1:6916-29964 GCA_964517005.1 uncultured Balneolaceae bacterium
TATCTTTTTGTTTTTCTTGCTATTCCTCAGGTAGAAAATGTCTGGTGGTTTTTGCTGCCTGTTTCTGTTTTTGGATTGGCCCAGGGCATAAATATTCCCAGTATACTGAATTTGCTTACCGGTGAGGCGACCAAAGAGCACAGGGCCGCTTTTTTATCTGTAAACTGGATGGTAATGAGAATTGCACAGGCTCTTGGCCCATATTTACTTGGCTTGATTTACCTGGGTTTTAGCCTTCAGGGCACATTTTATTTTAGTGCGATGGCGGCAGCGATTTTTATCTTGGTAAATATCTCCATTCTGAAAGAATCATCTTAAAGGTAAACAAGGCTAACTTATTCTTTCGATGATCATCCTTGTTTTCAGATGTTGTTCTAAATTCATTACTTTGAAGTTGATGGTATGAGTAAATCGTAATCAGGCAGGTATTTTCAGTAAATCTTACTGCTTTTACATCCTAATTATTTCTCATACTTATAAAGCATTGCAGTATTTTGGAGTGACATAAAACAGGGAACTATGACACCAATCGGCTATAAAGAGGAAAGAGAAAGAGATCTACATTACAGGGCATTAGAGCGGACATCGTTAAGATTGGCGATAACAGATTCAGATGGCATCATTATTTATGCAAATCCCTCATTTTTAAAATCAGCCGGTATGGCAAACGATAAACTGATTGGTCTGAATATTGATTCCTTTCTGTTATCCGATGAACTTAAACCTGTGTTGGAAGAATTAAGATTATTACAAAGAGAAGGAGAAATTTGTAGTAGAGAAATTCTTGTCAGAAATAGTAAGAATCCGGATCTCTTTCAGGATGTATCGATTTCTTCTCTTCATGAGAATGATGAACCGGCGCATTTTCTATTTGAATTTCGAGATTTTCAGGATGAAAGCGTCAGAGAAGCGCAACTGAAAAAAATGTTGAATGAACGGGAGACTCTTATAAAAGAAATTCATCACAGGGTAAAAAATAACCTGGCTGTTATTTCAGGATTATTAACCCTTCAAAAGTATACCTATGAGGATGACCGCCTGTTTGAATTGCTCTCCGATAGCGAGATGAGAATTAAATCTATGGCATTGATACATGAAAAACTCTACCGCTCTACCACTCTATCTTCCATCGAATTATCAGCATATCTGGAGGATTTAATTGATTCAATCCGGCAAACACTGACCAAAAGAACAAATATTTCAATTGAAGTGGTTTGTGAATCTATTCAGTTGAATGTGAACCAGGCGGTTCCTTCGGCTTTAATTGTGAATGAGATTATTTCGAACTCCTATAAATATGCGTATCCCGATAACCGGAAAGGGGTGATCCGGGTAAATGCGTTTAAAAAAGAGAAGAAAATTCATTTTATTGTTGAGGATGACGGCGTTGGACTGCCTGATGATTTTGAGGAAAGGCGGGTATCGTCCCTTGGCTTTACTATCATTGACACGCTTGTAAATCAGCTTGAAGCAGAATTAAAAGTAGAAAGCGGCCAGGGCACCCGTCTTCATTTTTACTTCAAACAAGAAATAAGACTAACCTCAGGTCTTAAAAATTAAAACCCGTAATAGATACAATGAAAACATTTGATCACATTATACTTGGAACAGGACAGGCAACAGGAACACTTTTGGGAAGATTCATTCCGACAGGCGATTCAATCGCTGTTATTGAAGGAGCAAAAGTCGGAGGCAGCTGTGTGAATTACGGCTGTACGCCAACAAAAACAATGGTAGCCAGCGCCCGCGCAATTCATATGGCGCGGCGAGGAGATTTTTATGGGTTCACTACAGGTGAAATCGAAGTGGATTACAACCGGGTGCGCGAACGGATGAACGAAATCAGAAACGGATCCAGCAGCGGTCTCGAGAACTGGATGAACGGGACAGAGAATGTAACACTTTTCACAGATTGGGGTTCTTTTACCGGCCCTAAAACAATCAAAGCCGGTGATGAAGAGATCGAAGGTGAGAAGATCTACATTAACACAGGTACACGAGCCTTTAATCCCCCCATTGAAGGACTTGATGAGGTGCCGTGGATGGATAATATAAGACTCCTTGATCTTGAAGAATTACCTGAACATCTGCTTATTATAGGGGGTGGTTATGTGGGCGTTGAATTCAGCCAGGTGTTCAGGCGATTCGGGTGTGATGTCACTATTATACAACGCAGCGATCAGCTTATGCCGCGTGAAGATGAGGATGTGGCCGCTGGAATACAGGAGATTTTGGAAGAGGAAGGTGTTACTGTGATGTGCAATTCCGAGGCCGAAGCAGTATCAGAAGAAAACGGAAGTATTCAATTGAAGCTTAAATCAGGTGAAAGGCTCAGTGGGACACATCTGCTGGTCGCCACGGGACGGGTTCCAAACAGTGACACTTTGAATCCGGAAGCGGCAGGCCTGAAAACGGACCAAAGAGGATTTTTACAGGTAGACGATCACTGCCGAACAAATGTGGACGGGGTTTTTGCTGTCGGCGATGTAAACGGAGAGGGTGCTTTTACCCATACATCCGTTAACGATGCCGAAATCGTTTTGGACTATTTGAACGGTGGTGACCGCGCCATCTCAAAGCGTGAAGTGATCTACGGACTTTTTATTGATCCGCCTATGGGTCGTGTGGGTATGACAGAAAAGGAGGCACTAAAGGCAGGTAAAAACTTACTCAAGGCCAGTCGCCCGATGAGTAAAATAAGCCGGGCAAAAGAGATGGGAGAGACCAAAGGCTTTGCCAAATTACTGGTCGATGGTGATACTGATCTTGTACTGGGTGCATCTGTTTTGGGGCCGGGAGGTGATGAGATTATCAATATGTTTGCGGCAATCATGCATAGTGAAATTCCATGCAGGGAATACAGAAAAGTGGTGTTGGTTCACCCAACAGTTTCCGAATTGATGCCGTGGGTACTGGATGGATTAGAGCCGGTATAAACCCCGAAACCGGATCTTTGACTATTAATTTTTCTCAGCAGGTTAGAGATTCACTATGAGCCGGCTCGGACAAGTTTATCCTCAATTTGTGCAAATAAACGGGATCTGTATTTGCTCACTGCAGTTTCCTGGGTTCCGGCCATCACATTTCTGCTTCTCTGAGAGCCTTTAACCTCTACACTGACAAATCCTTCATCCGTTCGCTGAATAAATACTTCCATAAGAAGGGTTTGAACAGGTTCAATTCCAAAATCATTGGTCATTTCTGCTGCTGTAAGTTTAACAGATTCGGGTCCATCTGATTCCTTGTTAATGACACTTAAGCCAATATTTCCAACTGATTTTTCTACCGTTTCTACCGCGATGGTAAAGTCTTCATCGTACTCTCTGTACTGCGAGCTGCTTTTGGTAGTTGCGCAACCAATGAAGAGTACTAACGAAAGGATCAGAGAAATTTTATATGAGAACATAATGGTACAAAATTTAAATGGTTTCGGGAATTTTAACTGTTTTCAATGACAATTTAAACATTAATACTTTAAAAAGTCGAATATCAGAACAGATAAAGTTTTACATGCAATTGCGGATCGTATTGATTCGTTATTAAATGAAAAGAAGATTTTAAAACTAAATAACGTATGGAAATTTTAAAAAGTGCAATAACTCATCTTGAGTGTCCGATTAAAAGAAATTTCAGTTAAATAAAAAATATTGTCCGGTTAATTACAAGGAGGATTCTCAATAATTAGAAATTTGTCTGAATATTTTGTAACTAACATAATTGTGAAATTTTGAATAATAGCCGAAAAAATTTCGGTGAATGAATAATCAATTCAAAAAAGGAGGTATGAATGCCTAAATGTGAAATATACAAAGATGTAAAAGGCGAATGGAGATGGCGAAGAGTTACTAAAGATGGTGAAATCAAAGCCTATTCTGAAACGGGTTTTGAGGAGAAGGAAAAATGTGAAGAGGATGGAAAAAAGCACGGTAATTGTTCAAGCTACAAACGCGTTTAAATCTTGTATCGTGTAAAATTTAAGTTCCGGATGTTGGCAAAATGTCAGCCAACGAATGATTTTGACCCTTATTATTGACCCTAAGGAAAGTCTCAGACTGTAAATTAAATTCCATTCCATTGTTAAGTCAAATACGAAATGTCGGTCGAAAACTGTCAGCACCTGCTGGACATTGTCCGCCTGCCGGCTGATCTGACAGCGTTGGGTTTTGTGAGAAAATCGCCTTGCGCCACCTTCTTTCAAAGTTAGTGACGCTGACATTCCGACCGCTGTCGGGACGGCAAAAGTGCCGGTATGCTGTCAGGTCTCACCAACTCTTTAGTCTTGCCAAAGCACTAATCTGTCTGGATCATTTTCGCATCAAAAGAAGCTTCCTTGTGCAAAGCTTTTTCCAACAGTTTCATATATGTGATATTTGGAATTTCTTTGCAGCCGAATTGAGCAAGATGATCTGTGTAATATTGAGTATCCCACAATTCAAATCCGTTAACATCGAGGATCCGATGGCAATAGTACAGAGCGATTTTATCTGCTTCCGGCCCTTTTTTAAACATCGATTCACCGAAAAACGCGGCGCCAACGGAAACTCCGTACAAGCCACCGGCTAGGCTGCCGGAGTGATCAAATATTTCAATGGAGTGGGCATATCCCAGTTTATGCAAATAATCATAAGAACGGATAATAAGATCTGATATCCAGGTAGTATTACGATTTGCACATTCTGTGATTACCTCCCGAAAGCAGCTGTCTGCTTTCCAGCTGTATCGCCCCTGCCGAACGATACGATGGATATTTTTAGATACTTTAAAATCATCAATGGGAATAATTCCTCTTCTGCGTGCACCGTACCACTCATAGCTTTCGTCATGGCGTGATGCACTCATAGGGAAAATACCGTTTTGATAGCCTTTTAAGAGAGCTTCAGGCGGTATGATGGTATGCGAATCGGTTTTCAAAACAGTTCTCTTTTTGGAATATTTTTTTTTATCGTTCAGGAAAATAAAAAAAGCCTGACTGCAGAACAATCAGGCTTCCATAACAAGCTTTTTTCTGAGTTCGATACTGGATCACCCGCATATACTACCGCAAATAAATAAAACTATACACCATTCTTTTCAACATCATAAATCAGGTAAGGCGGGATATTCAGCATCTCTCTTTCTGTTTTCACATTACCAAATACTTCCATGAGGGGTTTTTTGAGATGACCGGATGTCTGGTAGGCAAGGAATTTTCCGCTTGGTTTCAGGATCTCTTTGGTTGCCTGCAAAACCTTCCGTTTGCGATCCGATTTCAGAAAAGAGAAAGGGATTCCTGACAGCACATAATCAATTTTTCCAATCAGTTCTTCCTGAAGGATCTCTTTTACATCTCCGGCAAGTACATTGTGAATTTCAACTCTTGGATCATTTAAGGTGTGCCGCAGCTGCCTTACAAAATTTTCATTTGCTTCAATCAGTATCATTCGTGAGCCTGATGTCATTTTATCAAGAATATATCTGGAAAAGACACCATTACCGGGTCCGTATTCCACTAAATTGATATCAAGAGTAAAATCGATGTGCTGGCAGACTTTTTTTACACAGCGTAAAGAGGTGGGCGTAATCGAAGCTACATCGCGGTCTTTAATAAAGTTTTTAATATAGGTATATGTGGTATTCATCTTACAGTTCTCATAATTCTTCTTCCAGTTGTGCTATTTGGTCACGAATTCTTGCCGCTTCTTCAAACTCCATGTTTTTTGCAGCCTGCAACATCGTGTCGCGTAGATAATCGATAAATTTATCCTTGCTTTCAAATGTTATTTCTTTCATGGCCGGGTTGGCTTTGTATTTCACTCCATCTTCAGCCACTTTAACTACTTCAAGATAATCATCTTCTTTCTGTTTTGTGTCAAAATTAAAATTCTGTGTTGATATGAGAGAAGGATCAACAAGAGGTTTCAACTCTTTTTCTATTGTCTTTGGTGTGATTCCATGTTTTTTATTGTACTCTTTTTGCAGTTTTCTGCGCCGGTTTGTTTCGTCAATCACTTTGTGCATGCTGTTGGTAATTTTATCGGCATATAAAATTGCTTTTCCTCCAACATTTCTTGCCGCCCTGCCGACTATTTGGAAAAGGGAGGTTTCTGAGCGCAAAAAGCCTTCCTTGTCAGCATCCAGAATAGCCACCAGACTCAGTTCCGGTATGTCGATTCCCTCACGCAGAAGGTTAATTCCAACCAGTACATTAAAATCACCACGCCTGAATTTATAAAGAACTTCAATACGTTGCATGGCATCCAGCTCACTGTGCATATATGCGGCGCTGATGCCGAGATTTTTAAGATATTCACTTAACTCCTCACTCAGGCGTTTAGTAAGTGTGATACAGAGAACGCGTTCGTTTTTTTCAGCACGAACCTGAATCTCCTCAAGCAGATCGTCTATCTGTGTATCAAGCGGCCTGACTTCTATCTCCGGTTCCATTAATCCTGTCGGACGTATAATCTGTTCTACAAAGACGCCGCCAGATTTTTCAAGTTCGTAATCTTTGGGTGTAGCACTTACAAAAATGGATTGATTAACCATCGATTCCCACTCTTCGAATGTCAGGGGTCGGTTATCCAGGGCGGAGGGGAGCCGGAATCCGTGTTCCACAAGTTCAATTTTTCTGGAACGGTCTCCGCCATACATGGCTCCGATTTGAGGTACGGTTTGATGGCTTTCATCCACAACCAGCAAATAATCATCGGGAAAGTAATCAAACAGGCAGTAAGGTCTTTCACCGGGTTTACGTGCGCTCAAATAGCGCGAGTAGTTTTCGATTCCGGCACAATACCCGATCTCCTGCATCATCTCGATATCAAAAAGAGTACGCTGCTGCAAGCGTTTTGCTTCAAGGTATTTCTGTTCATTTTGCAGCACATCTACCCTCCAGTGCATCTCATCCCGGATCTGTTCAATTGCCTGGTCAAGCCGTCCTTTGGTTGTTACATAATGTGAAGCGGGGTATATCCTGAATTCGTCGACACGTTCAATAGTATGACCGGTCTCTGCTTCAAATATTTCCATATTTTCAATCTCATCACCCCAAAAGGTGATGCGTAAACCTTCGTCCGAGTAGGCCGGGTATATATCGACCACATCACCCCTTACGCGGAATGAGCCGCGTGTGAACTCATTATCTTTTCGTGTATAATGCAGATCCACCAAATCATAGAGAAGCTTGTTCCGTGGGATTTCCATATCCGTTTTCAGGTTGATGATCAGCTGCTCATACTCCGACGGCGAGCCGATACCGTAAATACAGCTCACTGATGAAACTATGATTACATCCCTCCGGCCCGACAATAACGAGCTTGTAGCTCTGAGCCTCAGGCGCTGAATTTCCTCATTAATGGATAAATCTTTTTCTATGTACTTATCTTGTGCAGAGAGATAGGCTTCCGGCTGATAGTAGTCGTAGTACGAAATAAAGAATTCAACGCGGTTTTCCGGGAAAAAATCGCTGAATTCCCGGTAAAGCTGCGCGGCCAGTGTTTTATTATGGCTCATCACCAGCGTGGGTTTATTCACATTATCAATAACACCTGCTATGGTTCGCGTTTTTCCTGATCCTGTAATTCCCAGCAGGGTTTGATATTTATCTCCCTCGTTAACTCCTTCTGTGAGCTCTTTAATTGCATTTGGCTGGTCGCCAGCAGGCGCCCAGGGTGACTGAAGCTTAAAATTTGACATGTTTACTAAAATAAGGACTATTTACAACCAAGTAAATAAATATGTTATGGATTCATTTCTTTGATGAAAGCAAATAAATGCTGAATTTTACAACTCTTTAAATCCCTTTACTAAAAAATTGAATAATTAAAATAATGGCGGATAGAGAAGCTTTAAAGAAGCAACGAAAAAGAATAGATAATATTGACGAACAGATTTTAGATCTTTTGAAAAAGCGGAATGAAGTCTCTCAGGATGTTATCAGAAAAAAAATTGAAAAACAGCTGCCCATATTTGTGGCAAACCGGGAACTTGAGAAAACCCGTGACTTCCGGGAAAAAGCTGTTATGCGAGGTCTTGACCCGGAATGGGCTGAAGATTTTCTCAGGATGATTATGTCAGCATCGAGGGCGAGCCAGTCTGCGGAAACATTTCCAAGAGCTACCGAAAGGCCCATGCATATTCTGTTTGTAGGCGGCGAAGGAGGGATGGGAACACTTTACCGAAGTATTGCGGAGCGATCCGGCCATGTTGTCTATTCCATTGATAAGGGAAATTGGTACGAGTTGGATGAGATTTCACCGAAAATAGATATGGCAATCGTAACAGTACCAATTAATGTTACGGTTGATGTAATCAAAAGAGTGAGTGCAAAACTGAATTCTGAAACCATTCTCGCTGATTTCACAAGTAACAAATCGGAGCCGCTGAATGCGATGCTTAGGTCGCATGACGGACCGGTTCTGGGCCTTCACCCAATGCACGGACCCGATGTTCCCAATTTATCCAAACAGCTGATGGTGGTGAGCCCCGGAAGGGATTCAGAGAAAGCACAGTGGTTTATCAACCAGTGTGAATTGTGGGGCATGCGTATTATTGAGGCAGATCCCCGGAATCATGACCATATCATGAATCTTGTTCAGGGATTGCGTCACTATGTGGCACTTTTACATGGATCGTTCATGAAGAAATATGACCTGGATCCAAATGATATGCTTGAATATTCAAGTCCTATCTACCGTGCAGAACTGATGATGACCGGCAGAATCTTTGCACAGGATGCTGAATTGTATGCGGATATTGTATTTAGCAATGAAGACCGGCGAAACCTGTTGCTGAAATTTTTTGACCATCATAAAAAACTGGCTGATCTGGTCAGATCAGATGATAAAGAAGGTTTTATTAAGGAATTTGAATCTGTCACCGATTTTTTTGGTAGTTTTGCAACGCGGGCCCTTGAAGAGAGCGGATACCTGATTAACAGGCTGGCAGACAGGTTTTCCTGAACAAGAGCGGAGGCTGTCCAAAATGATGCATTTGATTTATATATGCCTTACTAATTAATGTTTACTTCGGGGCAATGTACTGCCGGTTTTTGCCACGAAGGCACGAGGACGCGAAGTAACACGAAGAACTCGTGCTGCAATTTCTCTTAGGATCAGTTCATCGACCAGATTGTAAAAGTCAGAACCGAAGCAAATGTAACCCAGAGAAAATATGGCACCAGCAGCCATGCAGCCGGTTTGGATTTTTTGTAAAACTGAAAAATTGTCAATCCGATAAAAAGAAGTAAAAAAAGAATTTCAACGGATGCTCCGGCGAGAGAGTTTAAGCCAAAAAAGATATAAGACCACGCTCCATTTAACAAAAGTTGTATCAGGAATAGTGAAAGTGCAAACTGAGCTTTTGAAAAGCCATACTCTTTCCATACAAGCCAGGCTGAAATACCCATCATTGTGTACAGTATAGTCCAGACAGGCCCGAATACCCATCCGGGCGGATTCCAGGATGGCCTGTTCAGAGATTCATACCAGGCCCCTGAGGTTGAACCGGGTGAATACTGAGCTGCAAACCAGGCTACAAGAAAGCAGATGAGTATCCATCCGAACAGAGCCGGTATTATCCATCTCTTATTATTTACAGAAATATTATTGATAATGTTAATGTTCTTTGATTAATTGTATAGACTATCATTTTTATATTTGTATAGTTGAATTCCAAATGTAGAACCTGATTATTATAGTAAAACGATACATTAAATTTATATGACAAAAAAATTACTGCTGCTATCTCTGCTTGTTTTATTTTCTGCTTCTGCCCTATACTCGCAGACTGAAAACAATGGGGAAAGACACCTTTTCAAAATTTCGGAATCAAATGATAACCGGATTATGCAATCTGATTCAGATTCTGAGTATAGTAGGATTGAACTAAACAGGAATATTCTTGAAAAACGTTCATTAACAGACGGAGCAAGGCTGAGTGTTCCGCTCGGTGTGGATTTTAATACAATTCATGAGTTTGAAATTATACGAACGGCCAGCTATTTTGAAAACAGCCAGTCAGTGATAGCGAAATCAACAGATGGTTCCGGCAGCCTTCTGATCTTTACAACAGATCGTAATTCCGGGTTTTTTATCGGAAAAGTTGTGGATGGAGAACTCAATAAAGAGATGGATATACATTATGATCAACGAATGGAATCGGTTGTTATTCATCAAACGGATCCTTCCGGCAATCTGCATTGCAGTTTTGATAATCACGATCACACTTTAAACGATTATGATTTATCAAGTGCCGGCAGCAGCCTGCAAACGAATGATTCACGAGTTACTCCCAGCATTGAAGCTCTTGCCTCAGTCATTGAAGATGAAATCACAATTGACCTGCTGATTGTCTACTCCCCTGCGGCAAGAACGTGGGCGGAAGGCCGGCAGGAGTTCGGCTCAATAGAGAACCTGCTTTCCCAGGCGATGATTTTATCACAGGGAGCTTTTGATAACAGCGAGGTTTCAATTGAACTTCGACTGGTCAGAGCAGAAGAAGTAAATTTTAATGAAAAAAATGATGAATTTGACAGCACGACGGACCGCCTCAAAAATCTGACAGCGAAATCCGATTTCAATCCATGGGAAGATGAAGGCATTCCAAGTGATCAGTTTCTTGAAGTGCATGATTTCAGGGATCAATCCGGCGCCGATGTTGTTGCAGGGATTTTGGATATCGATGACACAGGAGGCGTTGCCTGGAGGCTTCCCATTGTATCCGGTATTCCGGAGCTTGGATTTTCCCTGAACAGGGTTCAGCAGGTGGGATTTGGTTTTACATTAGTTCATGAAATTGGCCATAATATTGGCCTGGTTCACGACAGGGATTCACGCTCTGCGGCCCCAGCAGATGAGGTTGGCGGAGTGTTTGAATATTCTGCAGGTTTTTTATGGGAAGAATCAACACTTGAAAAGTTTCAGACAATTATGAGCCAGATTCCCCAAAATCTTAATTTTACAACGGTTCAGCATTTCTCAAATCCCAATATCTCTTTCCAGGGAAATCCAACCGGCACCACTTCCGGAAATGGCCTCGGTCCGGCGAATGCGGCACTGAGTCTGAACCAGGCAAAACGTTCGGTGTCATTTTACCGGCTTTCAATTACAAACCCTCCCGCAGCATCAGCTTCAGAAGATTTTATTGAAATTGATATCAACAGAGAAGACAGTTTTACTTTTCCTCTTCAAATTTCAAACAATGCAGACTCGGGTGGTCAACCGCTTGTCTGGAATCTGGATTTTGATTTCAGCAGCAGCCTTAGCAAATCAGGTGGTTTGGCTCAGCAAGCAACAGGGCAAAGCAACAACTTCGAATGGATTGGTTCAGCAGGTGTTGAAATGTCGGATATTCAGCAATCTCAAAGTTCCCTGTTTTCCCCGGCCGGGGCTGCTGGTGAGATTTTCACTGAAACATTTGCCATGTCGAAAGGTTTTTCTGCCGGAGAGACGTCTGCAATTGCCGGCTGGCGGGGATTTGCAGATAACGAAGTCTTTACCATATCAGGAACCAACCCTTCAACAGGTTCTCTGCATTTCAGATTCACACAGACATCTGAATCGGATAATGCAATCAGGGTTCAGAGCCCCTATTTCGGGCCACAGCCTTTTGGAGCTTTTGAATTCTCTGCAGATATTTCTGTTCAGTCCAACACTTCCGGTCAGCTTGAAAGATATGATTTGCTGATGCGGGATGATAATACCGGCCAGACTTCTGCGGGCGCTGTTTTTTTTACGGATGGCTTTATTTACGTTCGTAATCTGAACCAGGAGGGTGGTGTTGGATTTACACAGACTGTAACTTACGACCAAAATGTATACAAAAAATTTAAGATCGAATATGATCCGGATAACGAGGCGATCAGATATTTTTACGACAATTCTCAAATAGCCGAAACTCCCTACACGACCGGTAAAAAACCGGATTCCTTTTTGCTGATTAACACCAATAATGTGAGCGGGGCACTGTTTGATATTGATAACATCAGTATTTTCCGGCCGTTTCAGCCATTTTCCTGGCTTGAAGTCGAAAAACAGGGTGGTGTGGTTGCTCCAGGTGAGACAGAAGATTTGCTATTAAATTTTCAGTCTTTCGGCAAAGAGGAAGGAACCTTTGAGGCGGATCTGATTCTGTCAACCAATGATCCGGATAACCAGACGAAAACAATTCCTGTAAGGTTAAATGTGAACAACACGGTTTCAAATGAAACAGACCCCGAAATACCGCGGGATATCAAACTTGAACAAAATTTCCCAAATCCGTTTAATCCGAGTACAATTATTAATTTTGAGTTAAACCGGGCGACGAATGTATCTCTGGAAGTTTATAACGTGGTTGGTCAAAAAGTAGCCACTTTAATCAATGATGAAACGAGATCAGCCGGCAGGCATACAATTTCATTTGACGGAAGTTCACTTTCGAGTGGAATTTACATTTACAGGCTGGTTACTCCGCAGGAGTCATTGACAAAAAGGATGACGCTCATTAAATAAACGACAGATTAAAAACATATGACAATGATGAAACTAATTCCGTTGCTTTGGATACTGACCCTGGTGTTTTCACTTTCATGTCAAAAGGATTCAGGCAGTGAACAGGATAGAAACGATGGCGGAGACACCTTGACAAAACTTGATATTGGTAATGATGGAGAAGACAATCTCTTTTTACCTGCGGATGATCCGGTAAGCGGGATTTCGGAATCCCTGAAGGAGGATAGAGTTATTGCTTATGCCTATGTGGAACCCAACATTTCAACAGAGGAAATTGTGAACCTTGAAACAGGAATCGTGTTAACTATTTCCCTGGACCGGGGCCTTAAGATTGAAGCGGAAGTTCAGCGTGTTCAGGAGATTCTTGAGCTGACTTCGGTTTCTGCGACTGTATTATCTCCTTATGATGGGCAGGTTGCTTTAACAGTGGAAAATAGCAATTTGCGCGGGTCTGTCACTTTATATAATCCGGATCGCTATTTTCAGATCAGATATCATTCCGGTGCGGAAGCACATTACATTGCTGAAATTGATTGGCAAAAGATAGATATTCTTCCCGGTTCTCCGCCAATCAACCCGATGGATTAAAAACAGTAATATTGGACATAACATCTGTTCCCAATGATTTTTACGAATCCGGTGTGAAACTTCTGGCAGGATCTTTGTTTAGGGTTTCACGCAAAGGCCGCGAAGGAGCAAAGAGCGCGAAGGTTTTTTGAAAATAAGTCTGCGAACATGCCAGCTTTCCGGGACGAATCACGGCCGGAATTTAATATCAATTTTTTTTGATTCAGGCTGTTCCTGATTTCTCAACGCCAGAACCTGCTGGACCCTGTTGCCGATTTCAATAAAAACTTCTGCTGACTTTGATGCCTGATCAGCTGATACGATAGGTTCACCCTTATCACTTGTCTCCCTGATATTTTCTTCAATTGGTATCTCCCCGAGAAAAGGCACTTCCATTTTTTTTGCCAGCTTTCGGGCACCATGTTTTCCGAAGATATAATATTTTTTTTCGGGCATATCAGGAGGAATGAAATAAGCCATATTTTCGATAATCCCCAAAACGGGCACATCAACTTTCCGGAACATGGCTACACCTTTGCGGGCATCATCCAGGGCTACATTTTGGGGAGTGGAGACAATTACGGCACCTGTAAGAGGAACGGTTTGAACGATTGTCAGCTGAATGTCGCCGGTGCCGGGCGGAAGATCAAGCACCATATAATCGAGCTCTCCCCATTCCACTTCTTCCATAAACTGTTTAACCGCACTGGTTACCATGGGTCCCCGCCAGATCATTGCCTGATCGGTATCCACCAAAAACCCCATGGATACGAGTTTTACCCCGTATTTCTCAATGGGAACAAGTTTTTTTTGAGTAGTGATATTCGGACGTTCTGTGATGCCAAACATTGTGGGAACACTTGGTCCGTAGATGTCGGTATCCAGCAAACCAACAGAGGCTCCCGAGCGTGCCAGGGAAACAGCCAGATTTGCAGCAACCGTGGATTTTCCAACTCCGCCCTTGCCGGAGGCTACAGCAATGATATTTTTAACGCCGGATAATGCAGGTTCAGCTTGCTGTTGCTGCTCAGCTTTGCCCGTATCATCACTTCCGAGTTCTCTTTTTTTTGAGATATTAATTCCGGAGGTTATATCCACGATAGCTTCACCGTCTACAAATTTGTGAATTGCCTCCTCACATTTTTGTTTCAGGTGATGAACAAGCGAATCGTTTTTTTCAGGAAGCTCGAGGGTAAATGAGATATATTTTTCCTGAACAATCAAATCCTGAATCATATCAAGAGTTACAAGGTCCTTTTTAAATTCAGGATGCATTACATGTGTGAGAGCGTGAATAATCTGTTCTTTTTTTATACTCATGAATTATGATTTTGGAGATATTTTTTTATTTGGAACTGTGTAAGATACTATTTTAAAGATGTAAATTAAACGGAATTGCTTTGGCAGCCCGTTCCAAAATCAGGCAACCTGAATCAGCTGTAAAAATACAATTCCGCCCTTCAGTTGATGAACTTAGAATTCATTAGATTATCTGTTAACGGGTTCTTTAATAATCAACAGAAATGTGTACCTTTTGGAAACAGCGTATCAGGTAAATGATACGTGAAATATCATCGGAACTGAACTCTAAATCAGAAATATTCATACCGGATATTTCTTATATAAGTATATGTTGAAACAGACACCTTTTTATAAAAAGCATGTTGCACTCGGCGGAAAATTAATTGACTTTGGCGGTTATGAAATGCCGGTACAATACCAGGGAATTAAGCAGGAGCACAATGCGGTGCGTAACTCTGCAGGACTTTTTGATGTTTCCCATATGGGTGAATTTCTTGTATGCGGGCCAAATGCAGAAAAACTGCTGCAATTTCTTACAATAAATGATGTTTCCCGGTTATCACCGGGAAAGGCTCAATACACAGCCATGTGTTATGAAGATGGTGGTATTGCAGACGATTTGATCATCTACATGATTGAAGCCGAACACTACATGATGGTGGTAAATGCATCAAATATTGAGAAGGACTGGAACTGGATAAACAGTAAAAATGATGCAGGAGCTATGCTCGTTGACGTTTCAGAAAAGACGGCACTGCTTGCACTGCAGGGTCCCGATTCCGTTTCTCTGCTTAAGAAAATGACCAATACCGATATTGAACAAATAGGTTTTTACAATTTTGTAACCGGCTCTGTTGCCGGAGAAAGTGATATTATCATTTCGGCTACAGGGTACACCGGTGAAAAGGGATTTGAACTATACATAGATACGGAAATATCAGATCCGTTGAAAATATGGGACGGACTGATGAAAGCCGGAAAAGATTTTGGCCTTGAACCTGCCGGCCTCGGGGCAAGAGATACTCTTCGACTGGAAATGGGATTTGCACTTTATGGCAATGATATAACCAAAGATACCAACCCCCTTGAAGCGAGAATGGGGTGGCTGACAAAGCTGGATAAAGGTGATTTTATTGGCCGTGAAGCCCTTTTAAAGCAGAAAGAAGTGGGGATCACCAGGCGGCTGACGGGATTTGTGATGAGTGAAGAGAGACAAGTGCCCAGAAGCGGGTATGATATTTGTAATCCGGAAGGTAAAATTGCCGGCTTTGTAACAAGCGGATCACAGTCTATTACCATGGGTAAAGGAATAGGCATGGGTTATATTGATGTTGACCATGCTGCAGACGGCTCGGATATACGAATATCCATCAGAAACAAATTGAAGGCTGCTACAGTACAAAAGCCACCTTTTATAGAGAAATAACTAATTGACGCAGAAAAAGCCATATGGATAAGATCAGTAAACTGGATGTGTTTTTTTCAGCCCAGTCATTTCATGAAGATGAATTGCGAAATAAAATCGTCGTTGTTATTGATGTGCTAAGGGCATCGTCAACCATCATTACAGCATTGTTAAATGGAGCCAAAGGGATTATACCGGTCGATGACATGGCCGAAGCAAGCAGGATCTCACAGAGTGTGGATTCCGACAACTATCTGCTTTGCGGCGAAAAAGATGGGGAAAAAATTGAGGGGTACGACCTGGGGAATTCACCGCTTGAATATACTCCGGAAGTAATTGGCGGAAAAACAGTTATATTTAAAACCACAAATGGCACCAAAGCCATGAAAAAATCGGTAAATGCCGCGAATGTGTATGTGGCAGGTTTTTTAAATGTGAGTACGATTGTTGAAGAACTCCGGAAAACCGATACTGATATTGTGCTTGTCTGTGCGGGATGGCAGGGGCGGCTTGCTCTTGAAGATATGCTGCTTTCAGGTAAAATCATCCATGAACTCGTGGATGGTCAGTTACATCCGGATGCACGGGACGGCGCCAAAGTTTCATTTGGTCTTTATGAAAAATTTGGACATGATATAGAATCCACAATATTAAGCTCAAATCACGCAGTCCGGTTGAAAGAGATTGTGGGGGATGAGGATACGATATACTGTTGCCAGATTAATACGACAGATGTTCTCCCTGTTTTAAAGGACGGAATAATTACCAATAAATATGGCGAATAAAAAGAAAAAAAGTGGTTTTCTGAACGGCCTGAGTTATAGCCGTAAAATGGAAATTGCCGGCATTCTGATTATGGGAATAGCCGGACTCCTTTTTTTATGTATCATTTCTTACAACCCGAATGATTACGGTATTGTAAAATCATTGCCCACTGAATCACTCTTTTCAATGGACCAGGGGCCGGCTCTGCGTGTAAGCAACTGGCTTGGGGTTGTAGGTGCCCATATCTCTTTTTTGTTTGTGCATGTCCTTTTCGGCTATGTAAGTGTTATTCTTTCCATTCTTCTCTTTATTTTTGGATGGTTTGTATTCCGGGATTTAAACCTGGCCCAGCTTACATGGCCGATCACGTTTGGTATCTGGTCGATGGTTTTATTATCAACCACAATCGGGTGGTTTCACAACCGGCTTGATTGGGAATCTGCAATATGGAGTGGGAATTCCGGAGTGGCTGTTGCCAGGATTATGCAAAATGTTACCGGTATTGGCTCAATTATCATACTTTTTGTACTTCTGATTATAACCGGATTGATGCTTGTGGATCGCGACCTTCAAAAGACCGTTGATAAAATGAAATTGATGATTGCGAATGCCGGAGAGAAACTAAGGGAGAGCAAAGAGAATCGAGAAAGGAATAAAGCAGAAAAGGCCCGCATCAAGCAGCAGCAAAGGGCTGAGGCTAAAGAAAAAAGCGAATATCAAACGCAAAAGAGTGTGAAAACGGCAGAACCGGCAGCTTCTATCGATGATATAGTAAACCGGTCGCAGCGTGAAGATGAAGCCCGTGAGAAACAACGGAGACAAGAGGAAAATCAGCTGGAAAAGAAGCCGCCACGCGCAATCCTGGATAAGAGTAAAACCAATCCCGAATCTGAATCCGAACCGGTTGAAGATGATGATGACGATGATGTTGAAATCTCTGTATATGTCGGCGAAGGCGATGAGGAAGCAGACAGCAGGGAGCTTGACCGGATAAACCGGGATAAGGCAAAAGATGTGCCGGTGATAAAATATAAATTCCCCACGATAAGTCTTCTGGACAGTGCACCCAATGAAGGAAATGAGGTAGATCTTGAAGAGATCAAGGAGAATAAAAGAATTATTCTGGATAAACTGAAAAGGCATAAAATCGAAATACGGGGGATCAATGCGATTGTGGGGCCAACGGTTACGCTGTATGAGCTTGATCCTGCTCCGGATGTGAAAATCAGTAAAATCGAAAGTTATGCCAATGATCTCAAAATGGCTACGGCAGCTCACGGACTGAGAATTATTGCTCCTATCCCAGGCAGATCGGCTGTAGGAATTGAAGTTCCGAATAACACAAGGGAAACCGTCTATATAAAATCGGTAATCAACACCAAAAAATTTGTAGAAACCGATTTTGAACTTCCCGTTGCTTTTGGCAAGACGATTGAAAACGAAGTATTCATGATTGATCTGACCCGGATGCCTCACTTGCTGATTGCCGGTGCTACGGGTTCAGGTAAATCAGTGGGCATTAACACCATCATTACCTGCCTTCTTTACAAATGCCATCCGGATGATCTTAAATTTATTCTTGTCGATCCTAAGAAAATTGAACTCTCCCTCTACAGGAATATTAAGCAACATTTCCTGGCAACCCTTCCGGATGCTGAAGAACCGATTATTACCGATACATCCCATGTTCTTGAAACCCTTGAAAGTGTGACCAAAGAGATGGATGAGCGTTATGATTTATTAAAGATGGCCATGGTACGTGATATAAGGGCATATAATGAAAAGTTTGATGCTGGAGAACTTGATGAGGAGCTTGGTCACCGGCATCTTCCATATATCGTGGTTATCATTGATGAACTTGCTGACCTGATGATGACAGCGGGTAAAAAAATTGAGGAACCGATTGCGAGACTGGCACAGCTTGCGAGGGCTATCGGAATTCACCTGGTAGTTGCCACACAACGCCCATCTGTTAATGTAATCACAGGTACGATCAAAGCAAACTTTCCCGCAAGGATTGCATACCAGGTAGCTTCCAAAGTGGATTCACGGACTATTCTTGATACCGGAGGGGCCGACCAGCTGATCGGACGCGGAGATATGCTTTTTTCGGGCGGCGGCGGCATGACCCGAATTCAGAATGCGTTTGTATCAACCGAAGAAGTTGAACGAATTACAGCTTTTATCGGAAATCAGCGAGGTTATCAGCAACCTTTTTACCTGCCTGTCGTTGAAGATGAGGAGAGCGGGATTCCCGATCCGCTTGATGATATTGATGAACTCTTTAAAGATGCGGCAAAAGTGGTTGTATTGCATCAGCAGGGATCTGTTTCTCTGCTTCAGCGCAAGCTGAAAATCGGTTATAACAGGGCGGGAAGAATTATTGATCAGCTGTACAATGCCGGTGTGGTTGGCCCTTACCAGGGTAGCACAGCCCGGGATGTTTTAATAGAAGAAGAGGAAGAACTGGATGAAATATTTAATGAACTTAACGTATAATCAATTTTTCATATGGCTGCTGATCAGCTGTTCGTTCAGTTTTGTTGCTTTAGATTTGGGTGCACAAACTCCCCGGTTTGACGAGTTAAAATCAAAATTTGAAACCGGACAAATATTTTCGGCAGACTTCCGGCACCAGTACAACGATGCTTTTACCGGTGAGCAAACGGTTACCGAAGGAAAGATCTGGATTGGCAAAGAGAAGTACCGGATAGAGGCTGATAACCAGGTTATGGTGGTCAACGGGGATCTTTCAAAAGTCTACAACCGTACACGCAACCGGCTGATCATCAGCCCCTATATCGAAGAAGAGGATGATTATGCACCCTCCAGAATGTTACAGGGTGTGGATGATTCGTATATTGTCAGTGAGAAAAGCAGCGATAGCGGGAATCCGGTTATTTTGCTCGAAAACGAAGATCTCTTTGCTGTATTTGAGCAGGTGCAGATAACAGTTGACACAGAGGGAATGCCCCGCGAAATCGAAGCATTTGACCAGGCAGAAAACAGATTGGTAACGCAGTTCAATAATGGCAGATTTATTGACCGGGAAAATTCAATATTTGAAATGGATGTTTCCGGATCCGCTGAAATCATCGACCTGCGACACGAAAGCCCATGACAAAACGAGTTCTGAACATCGTTGTATCTATCATTGTTGCGGCGATGTTTTTTTGGCTTGCTTTCCGGTCGGTTCCGCTGCAGGAACTCTGGCACCAGATAAAGACAATATCCATTTGGTGGATAGCACCTTTTATTGTTGTTACACTATTAAGCCATTTTATTCGTGCTGAACGATGGAGGCTCCTCTTTCCAAAAGAGTGGAGATTGAGACGTTCAACCCTGTTTGCCGGGGTTATGCTGGGATATTTTTTAAATAATCTTGTACCGAGACTCGGAGAAATTTCGCGCCCGGTTTACGTTGCCAGGCAGCATGGGCTGAGTAAGAGTAATATGATTGGCACAATTGTTCTTGAGCGTCTCATCGATATTATAACAATGCTCGCAATTTTTTTATTGACAATTTTTTTTATTGTGCGGGATACGGATCTTGTCATGCGGGTTTTTGGTACTGAAAACTGGATGTGGTATCACTATGCAGCAATTCCGGCCGTAATACTCTTGATTGTAGCCGGAATTCTGCTATTTTACAGACTGCTTTTAGGTTTCGAGAAAAAAAACCGGTTAAAAAACCCATTCCTTCAAAAATTTACAGAAGCGGCGAAGTCGTTTGGAAAAGGGATGGTATCAGTAAGAAATATCAGTCACTGGCCACGGTTTTTATTTTTAACGGCAGCAATATGGTTCGGATACATCGTTATGACTTATCTGCCTTTTTACATGTTTGATCTGACGGCTGAATACGATCTTACACTGGCAAGTGCGCTTGTAATTACGGTAATATCATCTATAGGAATCACAATCCCGACTCCTGCAGGTCTGGGAAGTTATCACTTGTTTGTGCAGCAGGCCATGTGGCTGATATATGGTGTACCCCTCGTAACCGGACTCGCTTATGCAACGGTGACACATGCATCCATGATGTTACTGATATTTATTGCAGGACCGGTTTCTTTATGGTGGGATAAATTTTATACACTGAAGAGCTGATAAGTATGTTTTTGGGTCTGCATAAGAGGTCGGCCTGAACCTATTTTTTTATTTTGATTTTTTTGAATCTGTAATAGTGTCTTTTTTTATTAAATTCATACCTTTAAGTGTTTTATGAAATGCGTCTACAAAACTCAATGAACCTCAAATATACCCTCATTTTACTGCTTCTTTCTTCTCTTTTTTCAATGAATCCCGCTTTGGCTCAGGATGCTGAAGGGCAGCAGGAATCCCAACAATCACTTTTACCTGAAATTGATCCGCAGGATATTGAGATCAGGAGTCAGTTTACGGCAAGGTTTCCGGGCCTGCGCAGGCAGCCTATTCTGGGAATGAATCCAAGGCCCAGAGTATACCAGATCGATCCCGGCCGCATGCCGTTTATCGAATCTTATAATCAGGTTATGGCTTCTTTGCCTGTCGGCATGCTCAGCCGGCCGGAAGTACCGGAAATAAAACTGCTCCCCTATGCGGATTCAAATCATGGTTTTTTCAGAGGTGGCTTTGGCAATTACACGTCACCTGAATCTGAATTATTTGCCATGACCAATATTGGAAAAAATAACTGGATCTCCGTAAATGCGGATTATCAATCAACAAATGGGCACCTGGACAATCAGGAAAGCTCCTTCCGTTTCTTTAACGGGGATGTTTCATACCTGGGCCGAATAACGGATAAAGTGTTGCTTGAGACACAGGTTGGATTTTTTAATAATTTTAATCACTTACCTTCAGTAGAAGGAGTGGGTACTGTTGCGGATTTCGGAACGGCCAGAAATGAATATGAGGGAATAACTTTCCGTACGGCCGTCCGGAATAGCGTGAATACAGTTGAGGGATGGGAGGCGTCTGTTAATGGTTTTGTGCATTCAATTGATCTTTTGGCTGATCCGCAGTTTCTGAGTACGGCTGCCGATGAATGGGGAATAAGGGCAGATGGACAAAGAGAATGGGCAGGCAACCGGCTGAATGAAACGTTTAACATAAAGGCTGATCTTCAGGTGGGAAGTGTAGATCAAACCGTTACCGGCGGATCTGAGTCATGGAGTGTTGCAGGTTTCAGCGGAGGATATCAGCGGCTATTTAATTATAAAACAAATGTTGTTGCGGATATCGGGTTTTATCACGTGAGCGATGCAGTTGAGAATTCAACTTTTTATCTGGCCCCGAAAATCGGCGTTACACATTCACTTTTCAACGGACTAAAAATACGTGGTGAAGCTTCAGGACTGCCGGAACACAGAAGTTTGATGGATTATCTCAGGGAAAATCGTTTTCTTTCACAAAATACGGAACTTCAGCACTCTTATACAGTGGAACTGCTTGGCGAATTGGTTATTGAGCCAGTGCAGGGAACTCTGGTGAGAGGTGGTGTCAGTTACAGGGATATTGATAATTATGCTTTTTATTCACGTGAAGTTGAATCCGACATAACAGGTACCTTTAATACTTTTTACACTCTGAATTATCAGGATGCAACGGATTTTAAAATATTTGCCGGAGTTAGTCAGCAGATAGTAAGTAATGTATTTTGGCTTGATGCAGATGGCCACTGGCGGCGGCCGGAACTATCCAATGGCGACGATATACCTTTTGAGGAGTCTTTTACCCTTCGAAGTGCACTGTCATTCCGGCCGGTGGAAAGATTGTTGTTTGAAGGCTGGGGCGAATTTGTCGGATCGCGTGAAAATCCGGCGGGTTCAGACCTGGATTCATTTTTACTGCTCGGAACAAGGCTGGAACTTACGGTAACGAACAGAATCGGAGTCTATGGAAAAATCGTAAACCTGCTGAATCAGGAGTACGAAATCTGGCAGGGTTATGAAGAAAGAGATTTTCAGGCAGTTGCAGGAATAACGATTATCTTTTAGATCAGGTAATGGAAAAGATTTTTATAAAAGCGTTTAAGGAAACAATCCGTGAAGAAATAATAAATAACAACACGGTACAGATTGATGGATTTGGCCGATTCGAAAAGAAACATCAAAATCAGCGTCAGAAAAAATTCGAAAATGGCAGAATCGTACTGTTGCCACCGCGCGACAAGATAACTTTCAGTTCGGAAATCACAGAGAAACCATGAAGATAGAAAAACAGCAGTTAATCGAATTACTGGTTGTAAAAACGGGATTGGATCAAAAATCTATTGAAAAACAACTTGATGAACTTGTGGGGAGAATCAGGGATGCGGCAGACAGGGGCAAAGCCCTGGAAGTGAAAGGATTTGGCCTGTTCTATTACTCTGAAACCGGCGATCTGAAGTTTGATCCGTCTGAAGAGTTTAAAACAGAGGTCAATTTTAAATATACCGGAATGGAGCCCATCGAAGTGCAGGAAGCACATGCTGCTGCGGGAGTTGATGAGATTATTACCGGAGATGAACCTAACGCGGAGATCAGTGAAGAAGTAGAAGATGAAGATATATGGGG
>CAZFAJ010000002.1:30064-39411 GCA_964517005.1 uncultured Balneolaceae bacterium
CTTTTGAAGAGTTAATAGGTGATGCATTCAGTACATTAGATGAAGAAGAAAAAGAAGAAGAGAAGGACTCTGCTGAAAAAGATGATTTAGAGGATAAACCCGTGAAAACCGGAGATTCAGAAGAACCGGAAAAAGTCTTATCTGAAAAGAAAAGTATCGATGATTACATCAATGATTCCGATTCTGAAAGGGAAGTTAAATCTGAAAAAACAGAACAAAGCAAGAAAAAACCTGCCCGATATCCTAAAAAACCTGGAAAAAGATTTACACTCCCGGAAGATGAATCTCATGCAATTCCAATAAATATGGTTATCATAGGACTCTCTGTACTGATCGTAATTGTCGTCGGATATTTTGTAGTAAGTGACCTGACATCCAGTCAATCACCGGTTTCAACTCCGACTGTAGCAGAGCAGCAGACAGAGCGAAATGGAGGATCGCAACAGACAGTACAGGAAAGTGACGAAGCAGACGAAGGCCAGGCGGCAGAAGACACTGAAGAATCCGGTGAGACAGGAGAAACTGCTGCAGCTGAAAACGGACAGGAACAGACAACCGCAGATGAGTCGCAGGCAGAAGGTGAAACCGGATTACCATCTGAATCCGGTGAGGAACTTCAGGAGGATTCTCCTGTTTACGGTTTAAGAGGAACAATAAATGAAACTATATCCGATGGTTACACAATTATTGTTCATTCTCTGCGTGATGAAGACAATGCAAGACAAGCCATGCAGCGGCTCCGGGAAGAAGGTTACCGGGCGATGGTGTACTCCCGCGAACTGCCTGAAACCGGTTTTGTCTGGCGCGTGGGAATTGGCCAGTTCGAAACGTTGGAGAATGCGAGAAATGTTGCTGATAACCTGCCGGATCCCCTTAATGAAAATAACTTTATCCAAAGAATACAATAACAAATAACCATCTATGTTTACCTTACATTTGCTATTTCAAAACGCTGATGAAGCAGTTGCTGATACCTTAGCACAAATGCTTGCCGAAGAATCATCCATGTCATTTTTCGATGTGTTATCGCAGGGCGGTATCCTGATGATTCCCCTGTTTATTCTCTCCGTAGTCGCAATCTATGTAATTGCTGAACGGTGGAGAACCTTGAACAGCTCGAAAATGGATATCGGCTCTATGCTGAATTCACTCGAAATGATGTTAAAATCCGGAGATCAGCAGCGTGCCCTTCAATACTGTGATCAATTTGACAAACCACTTGCCCGGATTCTGAAAGCCGGGATAAGACGCCTTGGAAAACCTATCCGGGATATTGAAGATGCAATTGAAAATGCCGGAAAAAAAGAAATATTCCAGCTCGAAAAACGAATGAACTGGCTGGCTACCATCGCAGGTGTAGCTCCCCTGGTCGGTTTTACAGGAACAGTGACGGGTATGATCCGGGCTTTTATGGATATTCAGGCACTTCAGGGGAATGTAAATCCAAGTGTTTTGGCCGGCGGAATCTGGGAAGCTCTCATTACCACAGCTACCGGGCTAATTGTCGGTATCATTGCGTATGGATTCTATAACTTTTTACAGGGTAAAATAAACCGGGAGATTTTCGAGTTTGAAAATGCCTCTACAGATTTTATTGACCTTCTGCAATCACCTACACCCAAAAAACGAAATGAGGTGAACGTGTGATGGATTTTAGAAAAGGCAGCAAAAAACTTGAACCCCTAACGATGTTTTCGCAGTCATCGCTGACGGATATTATACTTTTGTTGTTGATCTTTTTCCTTCTTACCTCTTCTTTTGTCACAAATTTTGGAATCAGGATAAACATTCCGCAGGCGGAAGCGGGAACCACTACCGATGTACAGCATATTTCAGTGGCCGTTACCCCTGAAGGTAATTTTTTTGTTGACGGAGAACAGACCGCAAGAGGACAGCTCTCAACAGCTATCCGGCAGGCATTTCAGGCGAAACCTCAGGGTACACTCGTTATCCGTGCCGACAGGGATGCAAAAGTAGAGGACGCAGTGAACGTTATGAATATAGGAAAAGCATTAAACATGAGAATAGTGATGGCAACAGAGAGGGACTCACGTTAACATTTATGCTCGACCGGCTATCTACATATCTGAATGTGGACAAGGAAGACAGGTTTGGTTTTGCCGTTACAGGCGGAATACATCTTGTGCTTTTTATCATTGCACTTCTGTATACGTTTGATATGAATATTGACAGACGCCCTGCATATATAGAAGTCACACTTGGGGAGTACAGAAGCGGAACCGTTGCAGAGAGAGCTGAAGTTCAAAGCGAAGAGGTAGCGACTCGTCCCACCCCTTCAGAGACAGAACCGGACAAACCCGACCCTGAAGTAACAACTCCACAGGAAACTCCGCAGGAAGTTACCGAGGAGGTGACAAAACCTGTAGAACTCACAGAACAGGAAGAAGAGATTGAAGATGAGGAGATCATTGAAACACCCGAAACGGAAATAATTGAACCTGAGGAAGAACAGACGGAAGAAATAGTAGAAGAGGAATCTGCACCGCCAAAAGTTGAAGAAGCAGAAGAGGTTCAGCAGGGTGTGCAGGCGAGTGGCGATGAGGAGGGTACAGAAGGCAGAATGAATGTAGACCAGGGAACGGGAAACGATGAGGAGAAATCAGCCCCTTATGATTTGCGATGGGAGGGCGATCTGGAACGCGACCCAATGATGCAGCCATTACCTGAAAACAGAGCTGATGTTGAAGCAGTGATTACCGTTCGATTTGAAGTAAATCCTGACGGCTCAATCGGGCGAATCATACCAATGCGAAAAATGAATCCGGAGCTTGAACGTGAGGTTTTTCGAACTCTCCGCGGATGGAGATTTTCCAGGTTGCCCTCCGGAGTTCCACAAGAAGCACAATGGGGAACCATCACATTTCGGTTTGTTTTGGAATAAAAAACGCCCCGGCTTTAAATATATATTGCAAACATTAGAATTTTTTAATATTATCTTCTGACAAACTCTAAAGTGTCACGTAGTAATATGTCAAAGATAAAAAAAGGCCGGGTTCTCATTGTCGAAGATGATGTGTTGTTGTCATTAGTAGAAGAGAGGCTGTTAAAAAAATTAGGATATGGTGTTGCGGGAAAGGCTGTAAATGGCGAAGATGCCATAACAAAAGCTAAAGAGCTTAATCCAGACGCAATACTAATGGATATTTCTCTGAAGGGAGACCTGGATGGTGTTCAGGCGATGGAGATGATTCGTGAATTTTCGAATGTTCCCGTTATCTATCTATCTGGCAACTCAGATAAGTACAATATGGAACGTGCACGAAAAACGGACTATGTGGATTATCTCGTGAAACCTATTACAGCAGATGACCTCGTAACTCCTTTACAAAATGCAATAAGTGAAGAATGTCTGAATGAAGATGGCAATTTTATTGCTTAGATAAGAATTCTCTCAGGGTTCAATCTGCGAAACACAGATGCAGATATTAGTAGTATTTATCTGAATCTTCATCTATGATTTTAAATTTATAATGATCCGCCCGGCTTGTTTCCCCTCCAGCATTTTGTCAATTTCTTCAGGAAGCTGGTTAAGCGGGATTTCCCGGGCAATCATATCAAGGCCGGAAGGCTTCCATTCATTTGCCAGCAAATTCCAGATTTTTTTACGAAGGCTCATCAGACAAATACCCGAATCAATACCCATTAAGCTGACACCGCGCAGAATAAAGGGATAGACACTTGTATGTAATTCATGTCCCAGTATATTTCCGCAGCAAGTTACAATTCCATTGTGTGCAGTTTGGCGAATTACCGTATCCAGTAATTCGCCCCCAACGGTTTCAACTGAGGCAATCCAGCGGCTTCCAAGCAGTGGTTTCTTACTTTTATCCCGTACTTCAGCCCGGTCAATTATTTCAGAAGCCCCCAGTTTTTTCAGATAATCGTGCTTTTGTTTCTTCCCGGTAACGGCTGTAACATTATAACCCAAATGTGAAAGTATTAGTATAGCACAAGAACCAACTCCACCTGTTGAACCGGTTACAAGCAGATCACCATCTCCCGGTTTTATAGCTGAATCAGTTATTTTTTTAATACCGATAGCCGCCGTTAACCCTGCTGTTCCATAGATCATGCTTTCGCGAAGGGTTAATCCTTGCGGTAAAGGCACAATCCATTTGGCCGGTACGCGAATATACTCTCCAAACCCGCCGGGTGTATTCATCCCCAGATCATAGCTTGTTACGATAACCTTATCTCCTTCCCGGAATTTCGGGTTTTGACTTGAAACAACCTTCCCGGCCGCATCAATACCCGGAGTGTGCGGATAGTTTTTTGTAATTCCCGGGCGACCCGTTGCCGAAAGTGCATCTTTGTAATTGAGTGATGAGTAATGAACGCGAATCAGCACTTCATTTTCGGGAAGTGAATTTATTTGTAACTCTTTAACACTGTTTACGAAGCGGTTGCCAATCTTTTCTGTAACAAGTGCATGATATCGCTTTTTTCCGTGAATCATAAAAATAAAAGGGGTGTCTAAATTAAACCGAAAATTATAAAATCTTTATGATTTTGTGATAAATGTTTGTATGCCGTTGAATCAATTAGTATAATTTAATCAATACTATTGGGTTTCAGACAATTTCGGATTCATCGAATAAGCAGATGAATCCGTCTTTAGTTATATATTCGGAATAAACATTAACAAATAAACAAGTCATATGCTGCAAAAGATACCATTCGCAGTGCTCTTATTTATTCTAAGTTTGATCACTGCCGGGCTGGCAAATGCCCAGAACACACTTGAAGGTGAAGTAATCGATTCAAGAACCGGAGAGCCGTTATTCGGCGTTTCTGTTCTTGATGTAAACGCAGGTTCAGGAACCAGTACGGATCTTGACGGTGGATTTACCATTACTTACTCTGGTACAACCACACTCAGGTTTTCATTTATTGGGTACCGGACTGTAGATATAGAAGTTACACCCACTACATCTGATCTTACGGTTGAACTTGAACAGGAAATATCAGCTCTTGATGAAGTCGTGGTTACCGGTTTGGGTACTTCTATCAAACGTGAAAATCTTGCCAATTCGATTACACGGATTGATTCAGATAAACTGACCGGTAATGTAACGCCACAAACTCTGGATAATACGTTAAACGGTAAAATCCCCGGCGTCAATATCCGTGCTCAAAGTGGTGCCCCTGGTGGAGGTGTAAATGTACAGTTACGTGGTATAAGTACTCTTGGAGCAGGTTCATCCCAGCCGCTATACATCATTGACGGGGTGTATGTAAATAATGATGCGATTGCTAATGGACGTTTTTTGACAACCGGTGCTAACAGTTTTGCTGAGGATAATCCTGCAAACCGTGTTGCTGATTTAAATCCAGAGGATATCGAAAGTATTGAGGTTTTAAAAGGTGCCTCCGCTGCCGCAATTTATGGTCAGCGAGCCAATGCGGGTGTAATTATTATCAACACCAAGAAAGGACAGGGCGGTAAGACAAAAGTCAGTTTTACCCAGGAAGTTGGATTTAATTCAGCTTTGAACCTGGGTCAAATTGGTGCAGAATGGGATCTTGATAAAATTGATTTTATTGATGGAACGCTTGGATTCCAGGGAACGGCTTCAACAGCGCAGATCCGGCAGTTATTCCAGCAGGCAGAATCAACTGGGCAGTTCATTGATATGGAAGAACTTTTGTATGGCCGTGAAGGATTTATTAATTCAACAGGAATTAATGTCTCCGGGGGTGACACCAGAACGCAATTTTATGTAGCCGGTCAATTTAGCGAAGAAGACGGCATTATCAGGAATACAGGGTTTGACAGAAAGTCACTGAGATTAAACCTTGATCACAGGATTTCAGATCGTGTCAAGGTTGCCTCCCGCAGCAGTTACCTGAGAACAGAAAATGACAGGGGATTTACGGGAAATCAAAACGGGACAGGAGCGTCTATCGGCTATGCCCTTTCGGCGACTCCTAATTTTTTCAATCCTTTTCCTGATGAGCTCGGCAATTTCCCTAACAACCCATTTTTTAATGATAATCCTCTTGCAATTGCATCACAGAGTGTAAATAATTCTACTGTCGACAGATTTTTGCAATCCGTTGAAGTTGATATAGAGCTTCTCCAAAAAGAAAGATCCAGCCTTTTGTTAAAAGGTTCCGGTGGTTTAGACTTTCTGCAATTTAACAGTCTTGTCTGGCAGCCGAACCAGTTGCAGCATCAGCAGGCTTCTGCTAATCCCGGTGACGCCGTCAGAACAAAAGAAGACAATCTGAATACAAATCTACAGGCTATTTTGGTCTTTAATACACAGAAAGGTGATGAGGATAATTTCTGGGATTTGACAACTCAGGGCGGGGTTTCTCGCTTTGATACAGATCAAAGCCGGCAGCTTGACCGTGCCCAGGGACTTGCATTCGGTCAGACTAATCTGAATCAGGGTCGTGTTCAGCAGGTTGTACAGCAACGGACTCAGGAAGTGATTGATATCGGATTTTTTGCTCAGCAGGAGATTAACTGGAATGATAAGATTATTCTTACTGCCGGTGCCAGGGCTGACCGTTCTTCGTTAAATCAGGATCAGGATCAATATTATTTTTATCCTAAAGCATCCGGTGCTTTTAACCTGACCAATTTTGATTTCTGGAAGTGGGACACTTTTAACCAGTTTAAATTGAGAATTGCTTATGGTGAAACCGGTGGCCTCCCCAACTTTGGAAGTACATTCCAGGTAGTCGGAGGAAACAATATTGACGGTAATCTGGCTTCAACTATTTCTACGCGGGGTGTTGACCCGGAACTTGATCCTGAGCGATCAAAAGAGATTGAAGCAGGCCTTGATTTTGGATTATTCAATGGGAAAGTGACATTTGAAGGTTCATACTACCGCAAGGTAGTGAGCGATCTGATACTTGATCTTCCCACAGCCCGCTCTACCGGTATTGGAGCTATTGCAACAAATGCTGCTGACCTGAAAAATACCGGTTTTGAACTGGCCATAAATGCAACTCCAATCCAAAAACAGAACTTTAACTGGAGCACAACTTTTTTGTGGTGGTCTAATGAGTCTGAAATCACAGATCTCTCTGTTCCTGCCTTTACGACCGGTGGTTTTGGAGTCAGTTTGAGTAACTTTCTGATACAGGAAGGATTCTCTCCAACTACGATCGTTGGTACGCCCGCTGTGGATGGTGAATCACTATTTACAATCTACGGAGACAGTGAACCTGATTTTCAATTGTCATTTGGAAATGAAATCAATTTTATGAACAATTTTGACTTTAGTTTCCTCTGGCACTGGAAAAAAGGCGGTGACAACATCAACCTTAGTAAATTGTTGACTGATGTTGGGGGAACTACTGACGACTGGGACGAAGTTGACGAAGAGTCAGGGTTGCCAAAAGGTCTCGCCAGATTGGTGTCACCGGCAGGCCAATCGTATGTAGAAGATGCAAGCTATCTCAAATTAAGAGAAGCCAGTCTTTTCTATACACTACCTGTCAGAACAACGAATGAGTTTTTCGGAGGGTTTATTGAGAGGCTTAGAATTGGAGCAACCGGTTCAAATCTTTTATTGATATCTCCATATAGTAGTTATGACCCGGAGACTTCAGTATTTGGAACTCAGCCAATCAACAATGCGGTTGAAGTAACACCCTTCCCATCTTCGAGAAGAATTATGTTCAGACTTCAGGTAGATCTATAAAATATTTAAAAGTAAATCATATACATTATGAAACAATTAAAATTCACATATAAAATTGTAGCAATGGCTCTTCTGATGTTCGGGTTTATTGCGTGTGATGACATATTTGAGGTCGACACAATTGATGATCCAAATAATGCCACTCAAAGCCAGTTTTTGAACAATCCCAATAAAAGCCAGCTACAGAACCTTGTATCCGGCTTAGAGTTCAGAAACAGGGCATATGCTACCGGAGCCGGTGGAACTGTCACTCTATTTAGTACTCTTGGCAGGGAGGTTTATCCTCTGTTTGCTTCTGATCCCCGGTTTATTACAAACTGGTTGGGAACCAATGCCGCTTCTGATGCAGAGACTGATCCTGGTTTCTTTGGTTCAGCAGGTGCATTTAACCCTTTCTTTGATGCGATTAAACAAGCCAATTTTCTGATAGAGGCAGTTGGGAATTCAGAGTTAATTACCGATCAGGAACGAAACGGATACCTGGGATTTGCCAAAACCATACAGGCATTTAATTTTTTGATGCCCCTGCTGGCTCAGCTCGACAATGGTATCAGGTTTGATGTGGATGATCCGTTGAATCCCGGGCCGTTTGTGGGATTCGATGAAGGTCTTCAAAGAATACTGAATTTGCTGGATGAGGCACAGGGCAATCTCAATAATGCGGGCAGTAGCTTTGCGTTTAATCTGCAATCCGGATTTTCTGACTTTAATACCCCGGCAACATTTGTGGCTCTGAACAGGGCTCTGAAAGCACGCGTTGCTGTTTTTACAGAGGACTGGCCACTTGTACTTCAGTCTTTACAGGAAGCTGCACCGTTTTTTGAACTTGCAAGCGGCGAAGATGTTATGAACAAGGGTGCATTTCACAATTACGGTGCTCCGCCAGATCTCTTTAACCCTTATTTCTTCCCGAGAAATGCAGCAACATCGCAGATTCCAATGGTTCACAGCTCGATGCCGGCACAGGCTGAAGAAGGTGATTTGAGGGTAGAAAACAAGTTTTTCCTTAGAGAAAACCCGGTTTCATTCCAGGGTTTCGCTTCTCTATACCAGGATAATCGTTTTGAATCCAATGAAGAACCTTTCCCCTTTATCAGAAACGAAGAGCTGATTCTACTTTATGCAGAAGCCAATGCCCAGGAAGACAACTTTGGAGATGCGGTGGATGCAATCAACCTTATCCGCAGCACTTGGGGACTGGATGACTTCAGCAGTTCAGATAAGGATGAGATTATAGATCAGATTCTGTTTGAACGAAGATACTCACTGTGGTTTGAACTCGGGCACAGCTGGTTCGATTTACGCCGTTATGGTGTTCTGGACGAAACAGTCCTGGATATAGATGCGGAATTTGATCCCACGCAAAGCACCCAAGTGTACAGCAAGTTTGCACGGCCGCTTTCCGAGTCACAATTCGATGATTTCTTTGGGAATTAAATAAAGCAGAACGCGTAAAATCTATTAAAAGGCCTGAGATTCTCAGGCCTTTTTTATTTTCGATCTGTCGGCCAAAGGCAAAATCAAAGCAACCGAAAACGATACAACAGGCTGGCTGACCGAAGCCAGTGGCAAAATCAAAGCGAACAAAAAGAAATTAACCGGCCGGCTGACCGAAGCTTGTGGCAGGATTCTCACCCCCTACCGTCAGCCCGGTAATAAAGATGT
>CAZFAJ010000002.1:39511-61848 GCA_964517005.1 uncultured Balneolaceae bacterium
GCATAGATTTTATCGTTTGTGGGTATACTGTTTACCGGACAGACGGTTATTTCAACAATCGCTTAATCCACTTAAATTTTGTTTCAGTATATGGAGGATACCGGAAATCGGGATCGGGCCATGCAGGTTTTTTCAGGATGGCTTGTTTGTGACTGAACGCTTCAAAACTGTGTTTGCCGTGATAGGAGCCAAAACCGCTGTTGCCAACTCCGCCGAAGGGTAAATGCGGATTGGCAAGATGGCTGATGGTATCATTGATACAGCCGCCTCCAAATGGAATCTGATCAATCACCTTCTCTTCAAGATTGGCATTATTCGTAAACAGGTAGAGTGCAAGCGGAGATGGATTGGAACGGATAAAATCGATCATATCATCCTCACTTTGATAGGTAAGAAGCGGCAGAATGGGGCCGAAGATCTCATCTTGCATAATTTCATCTTCCGGACCGGCATTGACAAGTGTCGGTTCAATCATCCGCTTCTCATCATTGCTGATTCCTCCGTGTAACAGGTCGCAATTATTAAGCAGCTTAAGCAGTCGTTCATAATGATCCTGATTTATGATTTGAGTATATCCCTCCTCAAAAAGAGGGGAATCGGCATAAAACTGACTCAATGCCTTTTTCGTTGCACGGATAAACTTCTCCTTTACCTTTTCATGAACAAATACATAGTCGGGAGCCACGCAGGTTTGCCCCGCATTCATGCATTTTCCCCACCATATTCGTTTAGCAGCCAGATCAACATCAGTATCTTTATGCACGATCGCAGGACTCTTTCCGCCAAGTTCAAGCGTTACCGGGATAAGCTGTTCAGCAGCAGCTTTCATCACGATTTTGCCGACACGGCTGCTTCCGGTAAAGAATATTTTATCAAAAGGCTGGCTTAAAAGCTCTTGATTCGTCTCGGGGCCGCCTTCCACAACGGCAAGATAATCCCTGCTAAAATAATGTCCGGTTACTTCTGATATTAACTTTGAAGTTGCCGGAGCGAGTTCAGAAGGCTTCAATACAGCAGTGTTGCCTGCTGAAAGTGCGCCTACAAGCGGATGGAATATCAGGTGGATGGGGTAATTCCAGGCTCCGATTATTAAAACGGTGCCGAAAGGCTGATATCGCAGGTAGTTCCTGGATGGAAATGTAAGTATGGAGTTCCCCGCAGATTCAGGTTTCATCCATGATTTGAGATGTTTCAAATGAAAATCAATTTCATGAAGAACAGTCGCGATCTCTGCGGAATAAGCTTCAAAATAAGGTTTGCCAAAATCCGTATATACAGCCTCACAAAGCATCGCTTCATTATCAGATAAGAGAGTTCGCAAGGTGCGAAGTTTTTCAATTCTGAAATCATAGGCTTTTGTTTTGCCGGTTAAAAAGAGATTTTTTTGCTGGCGAATAATTTTTTCAATGCTCATGATGACTTTGGTTTTCTTCCTTGAAATGAATCCATGGACCGGTAGACGCCCAATAAATTACCCGCAATCCAGTCGAACGCCCCGGATGGTAATATTGCACGCAGAAAAGGGACAAAGCGAACCATAAATGGGGCTTCAATTTTTTGTCTCTTTTTTTCAATGCCTTTGATGATCAGATCTGCAATTTGATCTGTCTCAAGCAATGGTACAAGGAGGGGTGCTTTTACACCTTTAAACATTCCGGTTTTTACATAGCTTGGAATCACAGTAGTTACGTGAATTCCGGTTTTGAGCCGTTCCATCTCCAGGCGCAGGGAATCGGACCAGCCGATGACCGCCCACTTGCTTCCCGCATACACACTCATTCTCGGATTGCCGATATAACCGGATGCTGACGCTATATTTACGATATATCCGGATTTCCGCTCTATCATTTCGTTTAGAAAAGCCCTGACAACCCACATACTTCCGGTCGTATTGATCTGAATGGTTCGTTCTATAGCAATGAATGGATGTTCATGAAAAAATTTACCGACCACAATGCCGGCACAGTTTATGATAATATCCGGTAATAATCCTTGCTTAATCAGGCGGGCGGATTCGGCCTTTAATAGCCCGATATCGGTAATATCAATATCGGCTGTGTAAACTGATGAACCCTCTTTAATACTTTCTTTTACGTCAATAAGTGTTTCAGGATTACGGTCCCAAAGAATCAGGGTTACGGACGTGCGATAGGCGATTTTTTCTGCCAGCCGCCGGCCGATTCCACTTGCGGCTCCCGTAATCAGAATTTTTTTATTTTGATAGAAATCGGGCATCTTTAATCTGAACTAATAGATTTTTGTTAAAAGATTAATTTGAAATTAAGAATTGAAAATTAATATTATTCGGTTTTTCTATTTCCATAATTCAATGTACATTCATCGCGCAAGTAAATGTAATAAATATCAAAACTATATGAATTTTAAATCTGCTCTTTTCATTTTAATTATGATCATAATTTCAGCCTGTGCAAATCAGGCTGAAGAGGTATCCCAGGTATTCACGGAAGAATCCCTGTTTGAACATGTCGAAACTCTTTCATCAGACGATTTTGAAGGCCGTGCTCCTGCCACTGAAGGTGAAGAGTTAACCGTTGAATATCTCGTAAATGAATTTGAGAAAACTGGTCTTGAACCGGGAATGCCGAATGGGACCTTTATACAGGAATTCCCGCTTCTTGGCATGAAGGTGGATCGTGAGTCGGCGATAATGAGCCTTAAGAAAGATGGAAAGAGAGTTGAAGATTTCGAATATTCTGCAGAATTTATGGTCTGGCCATCTAATGAAGAGGAAGCGATTGAGATCAGGGATGCTGAATTGGTTTACGTAGGATATGGTATACAGGCACCGGAATTTGACTGGGATGATTACAAAGATGCGGATGTTGAGGGAAAAATCCTGGTTTTTAAAAATGATGATCCGAAAAATGATCCCGAACTATTTGCAGGAAATGCACGTCTCTACTACGGCCGCTGGAGCTATAAATATGAAATTGCACAGGAAATGGGTGCGCTCGGTGCAGTTATTATCCATACAACGCCAACTGCCGGGTACCCCTGGCTTGTGGTTTCAAACAGCTGGGGACGGGAGCGGTTTTCACTGAAAAGCAGCGGTGAATCAGGAATGGAGATGCCCGCATTTAACGGTTGGCTGACCCAGGAGAGCAGCCGGAAACTGTTTGATCTGGCCGGTTTGAGCTTCCGGGAACAGCTGGACTCTGCTGAAAGTCGTGATTTTATTCCATTACTGCTCGATGGTGTTACTATGGATGTGAATCTGAATGCCGAATACAGTGATATGGCTTCCAGGAATGTGCTGGGCAAGATTGAAGGAAATGACCCGGATTTAAAAGATGAATATCTTGTGTTTACTGCCCACCATGATCATCTTGGTGTAACGTTTCCTGTTGAAGGAGATTCTATCAACAACGGAGCGCTTGATAATGCAGCCGGAATCAGTGCGATGCTGAATCTTGCTAAAGCGTATAAACAGATCGAGCCCGATTTAAGAAGAAGTGCACTGTTTCTGGCAGTGGGAGCTGAGGAGATGGGGCTTTTGGGATCTCAGTATTGGGCGGCGAATCCAACCATTCATCCCGGTAAAATCACAGCCAATATAAACCTGGATGGAATGCAGGTGTACGGACCAACCGAAGATGTGGTTTTAGTTGGTTATGACAGAAATACAGTCAGCGATGCAATTGCAGAAGCAGCGGAAAGGATGGGAAGAGTCGTTAAACCGGATCCAAGCCCTGAACAGGGATTTTTCTACCGTTCCGATCATTTTTCACTGGCTAAAATTGGAGTGCCGGCAATTTTCCCGAACCCCGGACGGGATTACATCGGAAAACCTGATGACTATAATGAGACGGTTGACAGCCTCACAAATGCAAACTACCATTCTGTTTCGGATGAAATCAACGAGTTCTGGGATCTGAGTGGTATGGAACGTGACGTCCGCCTCTTTTTTGAGGCCGGCCTGGAAATTCTGAATGCAGATGAAAAAATGAGCTGGAGAGAGGGGGATGAATTTCAGGCTGCACGTAAACAGATGCTTGAGGAGGCAGGGGATTGAGAATTTATTACTTTTTTTACTAAAGCAGTGTGAAATTTGTGGATATATATTCATTTTGGGTTTCACGCGGAGTTCGCGAAAGGTGCAAAGAGCGCAGAGGTTTTTAAAAAAACTCTGTTAACTTTTTGAGAAGAATGAAAGTTTCAGGTGTTCATCCAAGTTTCTTATCCAGTTCATTCAGTTCTTTGACCGGAAGATCACAGGTAAAATTTTTGCATATATAAACAGAAGTCTCTGCTCCAACACTGTAATCTGACGTATAGGGAGCAATAGCAGAGAGTGATTCATTGTTGTCATCTGTTTTCAAATGTATCGCAGGTTCAACCAGAGGTTTCTGCTGAATGAAGCTTAAAAATGGTTCTTCGTTTTTATCGGTTGATTGTTTGGCTAAAATTATTTCATAAGAATAACCCTTTATAAGATTGAGAGATTGCAGTGCGTGAGTATAACCTGATGGCGTATGATTTATCTGGGCAGCGAAGCCGATCAGATCCTGAATCGCTTTCCGTTCAAGGGAGGTATCACCGGTGAGACGGGCAAGACGAAGGTTGTTCATGATTTGAATGGAATTTGAAGAGGGGACGGCTCCGTCGTAAATCTCTTTTTGTCTGCCAAGCAGCTCTTCCCCTTGTTCATGAGTGAAAAAATATCCGCTGCGTTCACTGTCCCGGAAAGTTTCTTCAAATGTAACGTTTAATTCAAGTGCTTCTTCCAGGTACTCAATTTTAAATGTAGCTTGATAAAGCTCAATCAATCCCCAAATTGTACATGCATAATCATCAGCCATGCCATCAATGCCGGCATCTCCGTCTTTATACCGGTGAAGAAGAGTTCCATTTTCGGTAAGCATCTCCAGGCGGATAAACGACCATACATCTTCTGCCAGCTCCATTAATTCCGTATCCCGAAATGCAGCCCCCGCGCGTGATAAAGCCGCAATCATCAGCCCGTTCCAATCTGTCAGGATCTTATCATCCAGCAGCGGACGGACGCGCTTTTCTCTCGTTTGTTCAAGTTTTTTCAGAATAGCAGATCTCTTGTCCGAATCAATATCCGAAGGCTTCTCTGTCAGATGGGGTATATTCTTCCCGGTTCTTCTACCGGTGGCTTCATCATTAAAATTTCCCTCTGCACTGATATGATAGTGAGATTTAAAAAATTCAGCCTCTTCTTGTAATAGAATTTCATCTATTTCATCGGCCGTCCAAACATAAAACTTACCTTCCTCGCCTTCACTATCTGCATCTTCTGCAGAAAAGAAAGCACCGGTTTTTGATAACAACTGTTTTTTCAGATAGCTGACTATACTGTAAACCGTTTCCTTGAAGAGGTTGTTCTTTGTATGCTGCCATCCAAGTGTATAAGCCATAATCAACATTGCCTGGTCGTACAACATCTTTTCAAAATGAGGCAGAAGCCACTTTCGATCGGTTGAATAGCGGTGAAATCCCCCGCCAACATGATCAAATATGCCACCCAAACGCATCTGTTTAAGCGTGTGGAGAGCCATTTCCAAAGATTCATCATTGCCGGATGACTGATAATGGTGCATCAAAAAAATCAGGTTGTGAGGAGAGGGAAATTTCGGAGATGATCCAAAACCGCCATAATCTTCATCATACCGGCTTTTCAATTCCTGAAAGGTGTCTTGCAGGATCTCATTTTTTAACTGTTCTCCCGATTTGGAGATATCCAGTGTCTTTGAAAAATTATCCAGGATTTTATCAATGGAATCGTTGATTTCATTTCGCCTGTTTTTCCACGCATTTTCAATTTGAGGAATAAGGTCTGTCATTCCTATCCTGTTTTGCCAGGAATCTTTAGGGATATATGTTGCTGCAAAGAACGGTTTTTTATCGGGTGTCATGATAATTGTCAGCGGCCAACCGCCCTGGCCGGTCAGCATCTGGCAGATGGTCATGTAGGTATTGTCAATATCAGGACGTTCTTCACGATCAACCTTAATATTCACAAATGCCTGGTTCATCAACTCGGCAACGTGCTCATCCTCAAAAGATTCATGAGCCATAACATGGCACCAGTGACAGGTGGCATATCCAATAGAGAGAAACACCGGCTTATCCTCCTTTTTCGCCTTTTCAAAAGCTTCCTCACCCCAGGGATACCAGTCAACCGGGTTCTCGGCATGTTGTAACAGGTACGGGCTCTTTTCTTTAGCTAATTTATTAGGCATCGCGGTGTGATTTCATCCAAATTTAAAATTGTGTTCAGTTGAATTAACAAGTGATAACCGCTTAGGGTTCTCCCGCGGATCTCGCAGATTCCACGGATTTTCAAAATAATTATTAAATTATTTTTTTATTATTAAGTATTCAATCAACTATTCATCATTGAGGAGGAGAATCTGCCATGACAAAAAAACCAGATTTCTTACCTGATAAGGGGAGCTATTTTTGAGGTTTACAACGAACTCGGTCCGGGTCTTTTTGAATCGGTATACCAAAAAGTTCACCATAAACAAGTTCTTACCTATCTGAAATTGACAGACTTGAAACTTGGCATACTTGTTAATTTTAACTCAGATAACATTGCTACATCTATTCACAGAAAAGTAAATAGACTGTAATCCGCGAGATCAGCGGTACCCTCAAATTTCGCTTTTCAACCGTTTACTGTAATCAACGATGTAACGGTCGTAGGTTTCATCCATCAGTTTCGATGAGATCATAAAATCTGCCGAAGCCCTGTCGCAAGCAATCGGAATATTATAAACGATGGATATTCTGAGCAAAGCCTTTACATCCACATCATGGGGCTGAGCTTGAAGCGGATCCCAAAAAAAGATCATCATATTGATTTTGTTTTCGGAGATAGAAGCTCCGATTTGGAGGTCGCCGCCCAATGGCCCGCTCTGAAATGTTTCAACGTCCAGCCCAAGTTGTTTAGCAATGAGTCCGCCGGTTGTTCCCGTTCCGAAAAGCTTGTGGTTTTTTAAAAGGTCGCGGTTATAATCAGCCCAGTCAAGCATATCTCTTTTACGGTAATCGTGGGCAACCAGTGCAATGTTTTTCTTCTTTTCCATTTTGAGGGTATCAGAAGCAATACTTGGGTCAAGAGTGGAGGAGATTTTCATAAGTATAGATTTGAATTTTAGTTACAATTATAAATCTAACAACAAATAATCCTATTTGCTAAATTCAATTGAGTTGTTAAATTCTGAAATACTGAGGATTCGTTTTACCAACCATTTTTCGAAGCCGGTGTGAAACTGCTGGCAAAATCTTTGTTTGGGGTTTCACATAAAGGCCGCGAAGGAGCAAAGAGCGCAAAGTGGTTTTTGAAACTTACGATTAAAATTGTACCACAACCTGCCTTACCCGGTAATACCGATTTGGGAAACTGTTTTTTCGGAAGAAATCTTTTTTAGTTCGTATAGAGAATTCTCACATCCTTTTAAAGATGCATCAAGGCTGCATATATTTAGCTTTCTTTTTTCGCTTCGTAAAAAGGACTGGAAGCCACTATCCGTGAAAACCTCATTCGAAACAACCACTTCATTTTCACAGGCTTTTTCAACAAGGCGTGATGATATATTCACTGTTTTACCAAAATAATCAATCCGGTTATTCAGGGTAACGGCGATGCAATCTCCGGTATGTATGCCAGCTTTCAATTTAATTTTACCGGATTTGCTCAGTTTTTCGAGTTTTCCCTGCGCATTTAAGAATGCACGCATCGCGTGAATGGGTGACCGGAATACAGCCATAACGGAATCCCCAATGGTTTTTACGATGGCACCTCTTTCTTCAGATACTGCTTTATGTAAAATTTCAAAATGGTCCATCACCTGTTTTGTTGCAGATTCATCACCATCAACACTGTACATTTCTGATGAGTTATATAAATCCGTAAACATGACAGTTAAGTCACTCGCATAGAATTTTTCATTGTTACGAATCAACTCTCCGGGAAAATAATTTCTGAAGGTTTGCAGGGAAGTTACCTCACTTGCCACTACCGGATTCAGCCAGTTTGCTTTTTCGAGTGTCGCCATAATGCGTCTGCCGGTCTGATTATGAAGTATCAGATTCGGATTTGTGGAAAGTGAAATTTTTTGTCCTGTCAGCTTTCCATCACGGATTCTGATCAAATTATTGGAAGGTGCGTTATCCATTACATCTATCAGCAGAGATCCCTCATTTACGTCTGTATGAAGGCGATATTTACCGGGTGCCAAACGAACGTTAAGAAATTGTTTTTTATCCGGTTCAATATATTTCTGTAAAATGATGTGAGGGCTGAATGCCGGACCAGCTGCAGCATACATTTTGTCAGATATTTTGCGGACAAGCGGATGCGGCTGAAAAGCAATTTGAATAGTTTTATTAAAATCCAGTTTAAATTTCTTCGCGCAAAAGTCGCAGTACAGTGGTTCGGTGATTTTGGAAAGATGTGTTGAAGATTTTACATCACTTCTGCAATCCGGACAGACCAGGTTCCAGCGGAATGCTACAATTTTTAAGGATGCTGCCATAAGCAGCAATTCAAGGGCTTCGTGCAATTCAATATTCAAAAAGTCAGCGATATCTGCCGGCACGATTTTCTTAAGTCTTAACTCATTAGAGTATTTCAAAAAGCTAATCAAACCCCCGGATGCAGCGGGATTTCCCGAAATTTCAGATAATTTTTCAATATGTCCATTCCATCGTTTTCGATTTCTGAATCTATTGCGGATGTTTAACCTGTATTCAGCAGGATTTTTTACTTTCTGATCATAAGAAGACAAAACCTTTCGGATTCGTCTTTTGAATTTATTACCGAAGATTGATTTGATTCGAAACAGGCAGATTTTATTTTTTGCCGTACCTGCATACGTAATTGCAATCTGAGTTTCAGTTCCAAGTCTCGTAAGTTCAACCGAAAGGGCAAGTTCTTTATAAATTCCGCGTTTATAATGCCTCTTGACGCTGTAACCATAAGGTGCTTCCCATTGGAATGGTTCTTCTACCCATGCGTCAGAATTGTGTAAAAGAGCTGAAACGAATTGTTTATGCTTTTTTTGCAGGGTTCTTTGAAGAGGAGCTTCTCTTACCGGATTTTCACCTATATCTTTAAAAAATTGATTTGCATCCGAGAGCAGTGGCCATAAATCTGCCGGAGTGGAGGATAAACTGAAATGCCATCTGTAGTGAAACTTCAAACTGTTCATGAGAAAAATTGTTTTTTTATATTTTCCCGGTTCGGTTTTCAAATACCTAAGCTTTATCTTATGTAGTCACTTAAAAAGAGAATGTGATTAACTAATTGTTACATAAAAACAGAATAAAACCATGGCTACAGAACGCACACTTACAATTTTGAAACCCGATTGTGTTCGTAAAGAACTCATCGGAGAAGTTACAACGAGAATTCAGGAGGCAGGCTTTAAAATACTTGCCATGAAAATGATCCGGCTAACAAAAGATACGGCAGGTGGATTTTACGCGGTACACAGAGAACGTCCGTTTTTTGATGAGCTTGTGGAATTTATGAGCAGCGGCGCTTGTGTTCCAATGGTTCTTGAAAAAGAAAATGCGATTGCAGATTTCCGTGAACTGATCGGAGCAACAAATCCTGAGGAAGCAGACGAAGGAACCATTCGCGCTGATTTTGCTGACAACGTAGGTGAAAATATCGTTCACGGTTCCGATTCGGTAGAGAACGGTAAAATTGAAGCAGCCTACTTTTTTCCGGAGTCAGAAGTAGTTGCGAACAATTCCTGAAAATTCAGCAGTGCGACATGTGATCAAATCCCGTAAAACCCGGCCGCAGGTGATCATAAATGCCACTAAAGAAAGGATTTGAGGCTGTTTAGAAATCCCGTTTGTAAATTTCGTGCTATATAAAAAACCGGCTCTTAACCTCTTGATATATGATTCGAATTCAAATTTACCTGATGGTACTGTTCCTTTTGGTTTCAGCATGTGATTCATCAGATCTATCTGAAACCGTTCATGTGAGAACAGGTGCGGAGATGCTGATCGAGAATCATCTGGATGAACTGGCGGGACAGCGGGTAGGCCTGGTAATGAATCCCACTGCACGTATCGGTAATGTGCATGTACTGGATACACTTTTAGCACTCAATGTAAATGTAACTGCGCTCTTTGCCCCTGAACACGGATTCAGGGGAGAAGCCGGCGCCGGTGAAATCATTGAAGACGGAGAGGACCAGGCTACCGGGTTACCGGTATTTTCACTCTACGGAGAGACACGGAGTCCGACTCCCGAAATGCTTCAAGAGGTGGACATCCTGCTCTTTGATATGCAGGATGTGGGAGCCAGATTTTATACCTATAATTCTACTCTCGGACTGGTATTGAAGGAAGCAGCTAAAATGGATATTCCTGTTTGGGTTTTGGACCGCCCAAATCCTGCCGGTGGCGATTATATTTCCGGATGGATATTGGAGAAAGAGTTTGAATCTTTTGTGGGGATGTATCCCATACCCATCGCGCATGGGATGACTCTTGGAGAACTTGCCCGGATGATGATCGGTGAAAAGTGGCTGGAATTTGTCCAAAAACCGGACCTCAGGATTATTGAGATGAGTGGCTGGAATCGATCCATGAAATGGCCGGATACCGGTCTCGAATGGTTTCCCCCGTCTCCGAATCTGCCGACATTTGAACATGCATTTGTATATCTCGGAACCTGTCTGTTTGAGGGGACAACCCTTTCGGAAGGACGGGGAACAGCTGATCCGTTTTTGACAGTCGGAGACCCTGAAACAAATATTAGTGATGAGGATGTGAAGACGATGAACCGCATCCCCGGGCTTGGTGCAAAAAGAACATCATTCACTCCTGAACCTATCCCCGGAAAAGCGATAAATCCGAAACACGAAGGCAAGCTGTGCCGGGGTTATCAGCTGGAAATTACAGATCTGAATGCCTTTGACCCTGTGAAGTCAGGGTTGCAGCTGATTCGGCAACTGATAAAGCAAACCGAAGACAGTGAGATTAAACCATATCTCTACAAACTTGCCGGGACGAAAAAAATAGATAAGTTTCTGAATTCAGACATGGAAGAACCTGCTTTTGATTTGGATGAGTTTATATCAAAACGTAAGACTTATCTGATCTATAATTAAACCCGGGAACCGTTTCTACTGTAAGCTTCTTTTATATTTTCGCAGATCTGAACAAATAGAGTTTCTGCTCTGTTATTATAGCTAAGTATTTAGCAGAAAATTTACTTTAAAAAAAGACGAGAAAGTTATGGGCAAACGTATTGTGTTTATTACAGGTGGCAGCAGGGGAATCGGGGCTTCAATGGCGAGAGCCTGGTCTGGTCCTGATACGGAGCTGTATCTCTATTCACGAACTAAAAACAACTCACTCGATGAGGAGTTAGCAAAGACAGGAGCAGAAGTAAACTGGCATACGCTTGACCTATCAAAAACAGAACAAGCGACTGACTATTTTCGAAATCAGCTGAGTCAAATTTCGTGGGAAGATTTCAGTTCAGTCTGGCTATTTAACAACGCAGGCATGCTTGAGCCGGTCGGCAAAGTGGGTAAAAAAGAAGTATCAACACTGCTCTCACATCTTTATCTGAATGTAGCCACACCACTGGCCTGGTCTCATCTCTTTGCGGCGGAATTGCAGGAGAAAAACCTGGAGAAATGGATTGTTAATATCGGCTCCGGAGCAGCCAATCATCCCTATTATGGATGGGCACCTTACGGATCGGGAAAAGCAGCGCTTCATTACTTTACAGAAGCGATGGGTGTTGAACAGGAAAAAGAGAAATTACCGATAAACGTAATTGCATTTAATCCGGGCAGGACAGATACGGAAATGCAGTCAGTGATACGAGAAACTGATGAGGAGGATTTCCCTCATGTGCAGGGCTTTGTAGAGGCTTACGAAGAAGGAGAATTGAATGATCCGGATGATCTTGCAAAACGGTTATTTTCGTGGTGTGAAAGCGGGAAGCATTCAAACGGCCAAATTATCACGCACAGGGAAATTTAAAGGTGAAAGAAACTTTTATTTTTTACCACTCTATATTATGATTCCGTTTTCAAGACATTCTGAATACTCTTTTTCCATTCAGTTTTTGGCCTGATCATCGAAGGTGGTATTTCCTGAATATCGCGCGACATCGGGTGTAGTGATTTTTTGCGGCGGGCGACTTTCTCAAGTAATTTCAGTTTTGCATTGTAGTTGTAGTGAAGAAACTCTATCGCCTCATCACTAAGTTCTGCATGATATTGATGGACAAGAGTATCTGCCAGCCGCAGTGCAGCCAACTCCAATCCATTGTCAACTTCGCTGGATTTCTGCTTCCCAAACTCCTGTTTTTGGACAGCACTCATATCAGGAGAAAGGCCGCCCAGGTAGATCGCTTTGGTCGCGTTAATATTTCGTTGTATTTCAGGTTTTGATATCCTGATATGCGGTTCGAGTGCTGTTGCAATTTCAATGGCCAGCCGCCTGGCAGACATTCCGCTTTGACTGTAAAAAGACGATAAAAGAAAATGGTTATTTTTACCTGTATTTTCCTTCTCAAAATACCATTTCAGATGCCTGCAAACCAATAATCTGGACTGTTCGTTGAGAGAAATTACATTTTCATTTATCCGGATGCCTTTTTTTCCTGATCCAACTTTTATCTTTGCCGTTTTTCCTTCTCCTGAAGAAATCATCCTTCCCCATTTTTTTTGGGCCTGAATTAGCTCTTTATATCGTTTTGCCGATTCCTTGTACCCCTCATATGCCATCTCATATAGTTCTACACTATTTTCTAATAAAGCAGCCAGTTGCTTTCTCTTTTTGTTTGATACTACTCCTTTTTCCACAGGCGTCTTCACTTTTTTAGTCAGACGGTCGATAACCTGGGTCACTTTTTTTATCAAATCATTTATCTTAAGGCCTTCCGGTATTTCTTCTGAATCCACAAAATCTGATTCTGACAGATAGGCAGCCAACGCTCTTATTCTGTTTCCTCCCCTGGCCTGAGCTACCCTGTATAAACTTCTTTTTTTCTCAACTTCATCCAGTGCGGATGCATATTTCCAGTTACCGGGATAGCTGAAAATCAGGGTGGGAATTTCCCTGCCGCATATCAGTTCAAAACCAAGAATCATCATTTCTTCCACATCACGAAAGGTCATAATGTAGGGGTTGTCATTTTCTATTGCCGACATGACCCGCTGGAGAAAATGTTTTTCGCGTCTCACCCCGTATTTCAATCTTCCCGATAAATTACCGCTAAACCAAATTTTCAGCTCCTTTGCTGCCTCAGGTGATTTTTTTTCCAGCTCAATGGCAACATCATCAATCTGTTTCCGATAGGATGCATATAAATCGTGAACTTTGGTTTGCAGCCCAATTCTTCTGTAGGCAAAAATCCGGCCCATGATTTCACCGATTTCCTGATTATCCGTTAAATCCGTAAAAGCAATGGTTACACCATACGGAGTTAAATCCACACGTTTCAAAAGCTGAAGTGCGGCCTCGCGCTGGCGGTATTCACCTTCATATTCCTGTACAATTTTATCACGTGCAACCAGTATTAAATCTCCAAGTTTATCTGTTACGGCCAAAATATCACGTTCCGACTGCTCTTCCAGGTGTCCCCTTGTGCCGTCATAAACCACCTTTGCAATGAGGCCGATGATTCCCGAAAAAACGGTAAAACTCACAAAGTAGATGAGCAGCTGAAGAGAAGGCGTAGTGCCGTAGCCAATATAATATCCGCCAATCAAACCCAGAGTAGTTACAGGTCCAGCCGTCCAGAAAATCTGCATGAGAGCATGCGACCATTTAATCTTATTCAGGCTTTTTTTCAGCCTCCGGGTATGTTCGTGACTCTCCCTGTTGAGTTTTATTTGTTCTTTTTCCGTATTGGCCAAATTCCAGGTGATTAATGGCAGATTATAATCGTTTAACTGGAAATATAAGACTCTTTTAACAGATAGTTATCAGAACTCATTACACAGCTTCCATTTCGCTGAATAATTTTGCAAGCCGTTCTTTTTGCTCATTAACAGCAGTTTGCAGAGATTCAAGGTTTTCGTTTTCAAACGGTTCCAATTCTGCAATTTCAAGACATTTGTCCATACCGTTCAAAAGGTTCTTACTGATTTTATTCAATTTTTTCAACTGACTGCTGTCTGATTCTGCCTGTTCCAGCAAGGTTTCAAGATAATCCACATACATCACCAATTCACGGGCGAACATGTGTGGGCGGGTTTCCGGAACAAGTGAGGGGCCGCGGCCATAAATATGATCAATCATCTCTTCCAGGCTGTAGGTGCGGTCAAACCAGGCAAGATTGGAGCCCGGGCAAACGGATTGCCGGCCATAATCCGGTTTGCGGATTCCGAGACGGATTAAAGCACCTGCTCCAAGATTTGTACAGAGACAAGTTTTTTCCAATACTTCTGACTTCTGTTTCTCCTTTTCATTAGTATCCAGATCGGTTTCTTCGATCTGATTGACTTTTAAAAGCTGGTACTGGCTTGAAGCCGTGCAGATCGGATTTTCCGTAAATTCAGTATTGGAAACCAGGAATCCTTTGGGGCATTTTGAACCCGGTTTTCCTTCTTCAACTTTTTTACGGGTATAATTTTGAGAACCGGAACCGCGTACATTATTAAAGGGAATACCAAATGGTGAAACATTGCTTAAATAGAGATCCTCTTCTCCCGCTTTTTCGAGCAGTTTTGTCGTTTCGTCATCCACACACGTTGCTTCGGGAACCAGAAGAAATGGCGTTCCCCATCCTGTTCCGTCCACACCAAAGTCATTAAAAAGCCGTTTCATCTCTCCGTTTGTGCCGATTCCGCCCTGAACTGTAACTGCAGGTGAAGACTCTTCAGCAGAAACTTCGGGATAGTCCCATCCCTGTGATTCATAAAACTGTTGAATCATCGGTCGGAAAGTGTCTGCAAGCTGATCTCTTTTTTCCCTGAATTCCTGCAACAATACCGGAAGGAGTTGTCCGTCGGAGGGAAATGCGTGTCCGCCGCAATTCAGTCCCGACTCAATCCGGAATTCACTTACCTCGAGGCCTTTCTTTGCCAAAAATTTACCCTGAATCAATGCAGACCGGAAATCACTTACTTTTAGTATGATTTTCTTTTTCAGGTTTCCCGTACTGTCTCTGTAAAAATCTCTGAACTCTGACAGATAGCTGTACAGCCGGGGATTAAAACCGGCTGATAAAACCAAACCTGATGAAAGAGAACTTCTTGCAAATCCTCTCAATGCTGCACTTCCGTCACTTTGTTCTGCTGATAAAAGTTCATCGTTTTTGTCTGTCCGGAGTGCATCGACTTTTGCCATGATATTTACATCAATGGAGCCGGGACGCATGGCTTCCGTCAGGTTGCGGATATATTCATTTCGTGCATCCTCATCCCCGAGCGACGCAATCAGGTTATACGTTTTTTTCAGAGGATTCGAATCCGGCAGCATGGAGAAATACCGGTCTTTTTCAGTGCCGTTAAAGAGCGGCATTGCTCTTAATTCCTCAAATTTCTGCTGCACGATTTCCTGTACGGTTTCGAGGTAAGCAGTAATTCTTTTTGCCCGGCTATCTTCTTCCGATTGAGGGATATTTTTATATGGCAGTTCAAACTGGTTTGAATAGTATTTTCGGATGCTTTCCAATAATTGATCATCTACAATGGAGATGACTGAATTGATTCCGAGATGTGCAACCCGGATGGGACTGTCTGCCGAGTGGCCGAGGCCCATTACGGGGATATGAAACTGATGCTGGTTTTGAAACATGGGTGATTCTTTAAAAATTTTGCGGATGGGTTTTTAAAATCTATGAAATAAGGATAAATTTAAAGATAAAATACTCTTTTATATAACTAATTCAAAACCACTATATGCATAAATCAAAAGAACAGAAAAGATCGTGGGCAGAGCCGTATAAAATTAAAATGGTAGAGCCGGTTCGCATGACAACCCGGGAAGAACGCCAAAAAGCTATTCAGGAAGCTGGATACAATACTTTCCTGCTACGCTCACGAGATGTTTACATTGACCTTTTAACGGATAGCGGAACCTCAGCGATGAGCAGTCACCAGTGGGCCGGGATGATGATGGGTGATGAGGCGTATGCAGGCAGTGATAATTTTTACCATCTGGAGGATACGATTCGAAAATATTACGGCTACAAGTATATCGTACCTACGCACCAGGGACGTGCAGCTGAACATATCATCTCAAGCCTGATGATAAAAGAGGGGGATGTGATTCCGGGTAATATGTATTTCACTACTACAAAGCTTCATCAGGAACTTGCCGGAGGTATGTTTAGGGATGTGATTATTGATGAAGCTCATGATCCGGAGAATGACCATCCGTTTAAAGGAAATGTTGATCTAGACAAACTGGAAGATCTGATCACCAAAACCGGTGCAGACAAAATTCCCTACATCTCCATAGCAACCACTGTGAATATGGCCGGCGGACAGCCAATTTCGCTTGAAAATCTGAAACAGGTCAGGGAGTTGTCGCAAAAACACGGGATAAAAATCATTCATGATATGACCCGGGTAGCTGAAAATGCCTGGTTTATAAAGGAACGGGAACCCGGGTATGATCAATATTCGGTAGCAGAAATTGTAAAGAAAATATGCTCGCTCACTGACGGTGCAACCATGAGTGCTAAAAAAGATGCCCTCGTTAATATTGGTGGTTTTCTTGCCGTTAACGACGAAGCCCTGTTTGATAAGGCCAGAAATATGGTGGTAATCTACGAAGGCCTTCACACATACGGCGGCATGGCCGGTCGTGACATGGAAGCACTTGCCATCGGAATAACAGAATCGGTTCAGGAAGATCATATTAGGGCAAGAGTTGGCCAGGTTCAATATCTCGGGGATAAGCTGCTTACAATGGACATCCCTGTTGTAAAGCCCATAGGCAGCCATGGTGTTTTTCTGAATGCGAAAAAAATCCTGCCACATGTATCCCAGGATAAACTACCTGCACAGTCGCTTACTGCCGAACTCTATCTGGATGCAGGTGTGCGGGCAATGGAACGGGGTATTGTCTCTGCCGGGCGCAATCCGGAAACAGGCGAGCATAATTATCCGGACCTGGAGCTTGTACGGCTGACTATTCCGCGAAGGGTTTACACACAGGCTCATATGGATGTAGTGGCGGAATCAGTCGATGCTGTATATCAAAACCGTGATTCGATTTCAGGCCTTCGGTTTGTCTATGAACCCGAATATCTTCGTTTTTTTCAGTCCAGGTTTGAAAAATATTAACTTCCTGCCCGGGGCAGACATTATTTTAATAATGAAATTATCAGCTAAATATGATTGAAACTTTTTTTAAACCGGAAAATATCGCAGTCATCGGTGCCTCAAGAGATCCGCATAAATTGGGTTACGGGGTTGTCAGAAATCTTTTGAAATATAAATTCAAGGGAAAAATCTATCCGGTTCATAAATATGCCTCAGAGATACTTGGGATTCAATGTTACCCTTCCATACAAAAACTTCCCGGGCAGGCTGATCTTGTCGTTATTGTAGTTCCGGCCCAAACGGTGCCGTCAGTTTTGGAGGAGTGCGGAGAAGCCGGAGTAAAATACACGATAATCGTAAGCGGTGGATTTGGCGAGACGGGTGCGGAAGGAGCAAAACTGGAACAACAGGTGAAAAAAATTGCAGGCCGATACGGAATCAGAATCATCGGACCCAACTGTATTGGTACCATTGACACACATACACCTGTGAACACAACGTTTGTCGTGGGAATGCCTGATCAGGGTGATATTGGTTTTATATCTCATTCCGGCGCCATGGTTGCCGCTGTGATTGACTGGGCATGCGGTTCCGGTGTTGGCTTTTCAAGAATTGCAAGTTTGGGAAATCAGATTGATGTGACCGAAACGGAAATGATTGACGTGATTGGGGAAGATCCTCAAACCAGCGTGGTTACTGCTTATATTGAGGGGATTTCAGACGGAAGAGCTTTTCTTGAAAAAGCAGAAAGGATCGCTCAGAAAAAGCCATTTGTAGTGCTGAAGGGTGGACAAAGCAGCAAAGGTGCAGAAGCGGTCTCCTCGCATACGGGAGCCCTGGCCGGAAGTAAAGAAGTCCACACTGCAGCTTTCAAAAAGTGTGGCGTTCAGGAAGCTCATTCCATGGAGGAAATGTTTGACTGGGCGCGGGCACTTGCCTGGCAGCCGCTGCCGGAAGGGCGAAGAGTTGCGGTGTTGACAAATGCCGGAGGCCCTGCAATTTTAGCTGTTGATGCATTGGAAAAGTCCGGATTGCAGCTTTCAGAACTTTCGGATCCAACAGTGAACTACTTAAAAAAGAGACTGCCGAAAGCAGCCAGCTGCAGCAACCCGGTAGATGTGTTGGCCGGGTCAGGGCCTGCTACGTATACGCTTGCTCTGGAATCTCTGCTGACGGATGAAAATGTTGATGCTGTGATTGTGATTCAGGCACCGCAGGACTGGTTCCTGCCTGCCAGCCTTGCCGAAGTTGTCGGGGAAGCAGCCGGGCTTCATCATAAACCCGTTATAGCTTCCATTATGGGGAAAGCATCTGTGGATGAGGCACTTGCCATTCTGCATAAACGAAAAGTGCCCAATGTAGCATTTCCTGAACGGGCTGCATCTGTAGTTTCGGCGATGGCTCAGAGAAAAGAGTGGCTTGACATGGTAAAAAGCCGGGAGAAAATTAAAAGAGATTATAAAAAGAAGGATATAACTCCACTGATTGAAAACAGGGATTGGTTTCAGATCCTGGAAGCATATGAGATACCTACAGTCAGGCAGAAAACAGTTCACTCTATCAAGCAAGCTGTTGATGCTGCAGCCGAAATTGGATACCCGGTGGTGATGAAGATAATGTCCGGCAAGTTTACACATAAATCAGATATCGATGGTGTAAAAATCAATTTGAATACGGAGCAGGATATTCAAAATGCATGGAATGAATTTTTGGAAACTGCGGAGGAACTGGGGTTTGATATTGAAGGAGTACTGGTTCAGAAAATGTTGAAAAACGGTCAGGAGGTCATCATTGGGATAAAACAGGATCCGCAGTTTGGCCCCGCTGTCTTGTTCGGCTCAGGCGGTACAGATGTAGAACTTTATAAAGATATACAAACAGCGATTGCCCCGCTTTGTCAGTTGGAAGCTGAAAGGCTTATAAATTCAACCATCGCAGGTAAAAAATTGCAGGGCTGGAGAAGTTTGCCACCGGCCGACAGGGAAACTGTCAGAGATATATTGATAAAAATGAGTTTTATTGCACATTACCATCCTGAAATTTCTGAAATGGAAATCAATCCTCTTTATGTGATGGAAAATGGAAAAGGAGCGTATGCGGTAGATGTGAGAGGAAGTTTAGTGAAAAGATAAATCAGGATCGAATGCAGCAGTCAGGCTTGCAATAAAAAGATCCATTTCACTAAATAAACTTTTATTTGAGTAATAAGAGGCATCCGTGTATTTTTAAGTGGGATTTATGGAGAAATTTTTGCACATACTACTGGTATTTACAATTTTGATGTCACTTAGTGGTATTGACAAAGTTTTGTTTTTGAGTTACACGGCAGTCACAAATAGTCAAAAAGCCGCCCATTTCTGCAGCTGTGCAACATGCAATATTGCTGATAGTGAATCTGGAGAGGTTAAATTTTGCCACACAGCTGCTAAAGCTGATAACTCCAGGAAATTTTGTCATACTGATTCAGGAGATCACTCAAAAAACAGACATGGCTCATCTGTCTGCAGCTGTAATAGTAATTCCGGAAGTCAGACAGATGCAGTGGTATTTAACAATCTGGATAAAGTGGCCTTTTTACAATCTTACAAGGTTAAAAGATCTCTTATTCAGATCTCTCTGGTGCACTCTTTCAAAGAATCTTTGCCATCCTTTTTACTGAAGGAAGTTTTCCGCCCGCCTAAAATTTAGTTCATCCAAACCAATCCGATCTGCTGCAATTGCAGGTTTGTTGTTCAGTAAAATCTAAATCTAAATTCAGGATGAACTATGTTTAATCTAAGAATTGCAGGTATCCTGGTGATATTGTATCTCTTTATCAACGTTTTGCCCGCATTATCTCAAACTCAAAATGGTACACCGGATAATTCGAAATCCGATTTCATAATTACAGGAACAGTTATTTCAGCCGATACGAAAGAACCTGTTCCCGGAGCCCATATTTTTATAGGCACAAAACAAAAAGCTGTTACTACTGACAGGAATGGAAATTTCAGGATCGTGATATCAGCCTTCGATAAGTCACTCAAGTTAAATGTAACTCATATTGGCTTTCTCAGTTACTCTCGTTCTCTTACAGAAGATATGTTTGAGAAGCCGCTAAACATTTATCTTGAAAAAGGTTCAGCGGCTCTGAATCCGGTAACCGTATTAGCCCACAGGGTGAGGCGAAATCCGGAGCAGATGATGGATTCAGATGAAAATGCATTTTTGCCGATCGATTCAGGTGCTTTTCTGAAAAGTGCGGCCAATGTATCGGGAATCAGAAAAGGAGGCTTCGGAATTGATCCTGTATTGAGAGGATTGAGCGGAAGCCGTTTAAATGTGAGGCTGAATGGCCTTTCCACAACTGCAGCGGCGTGTCCAAACAGAATGGATCCCCCTACATCCCATATCCGGTTAACCGATATCGAACGTGTGGAAATTCATATGGGGCCACATGCGCTCCAATATGGGCCGGCTTTTGGAGGTACGGTAAATTTTATTAAACGTCAGCCCGAGAGATTTGAAACTTTTAATGTGAATGGAGATGTTCGCGCAGGTTTTGAAAGTAATACGGGACACCGGAAGACAGATTTCCGGATTAACAGCGGATCCAAAGATTGGGATGTTCAGCTCAGCGGAGGGCTTTCATCTACAGGCGATTATGAAAACGGATCGGGAAACACAACCCCTGCCGGTTTTGAATCCTACGATTACAGCCTGGATGCTGAATATCATATTAACGATTCTCAGAAAATCTCGATTGGCTGGGGACAGTCGTTTATCAGGGATGCAGATTTTCCCGCTCTTGCCATGGATATGGCTATCGATGACACTTATAAACTGAAATCGGGTTATGAATGGATTGGTTCAGGAGAGTCAACAGTACAATCATTTTCAGCTAACGGCTACTGGAGCTTTGTGGATCATGAAATGAACAATCACAACCGGAAAACGTTCGCAATGCGTGATGCTGTTGCCCTGGCTGAAACCGTGTCGTACGGATTTCAGACGAAAGCTAAGGGATTGTTATCGTCCGGAACGTGGTCGGTCCTGGCAGGAGTAGATCACCAAAATGCAGAAGGAACCCGGTTTGTCGATTTTAAGGCCGGACCCAAAGCAGGCGGAAGTGCTGCTGTCAATTTATGGCAGGATGCAGCCATAACCAATGCCGGGATTTATGCCGGTACTGAACATTACTCGGGCAGCTGGACGTTTACAGTCGGTTCAAGAGTTGACCTGAATATGGCACGGTCAAACGATCCTGCTCCCCGTTTTGAAAATTTGGATACGGACTCTGATCATTTCAACTTTAGTATCAGCGGAGGAGCTACAAAATCCATATCCGGCGGTACAAGTATTGGTATGTTTCTCAGCAGGGGAGTAAGAAGCCCGGATATTACAGAGAGATATATCAATTTTCTTACGATTGGCCAGGATGGATTTGAGTATAGCGGTAATCCGTCACTGAAAGCAGAAACAAATAACCAGGTGGACTTCATGCTTCAATCAAGGATTCGTGGCCTGAGTTTTGAGACGACACTTTTTGCCTCTTACATGTCGAATTACATTTCCGCTGAAGTTGATCCGGAACTGCAGCCGGTTGGAATGGGGGCGCCGGGAGTAAGGGTATTTCAAAACCGCGGCGATGCACTGTTTACCGGATTTGAATTGAATATGGAATATGCAATTGCGAGACAGTGGTATCTGAACATGGGTACAGCCTACACAAGAGCGGAATACAGAGATACGAACTTGCCGGTAGCAGAAATACCGCCTCTTGAAATGACATTTGCCCTTGCAGGATCGATTTTCTCCGGCAATTTGACTCCTGAAATTAGTGGGAGAAAGGTTTTTGCCCAAAACCGCTTTGACGAATCATTCGGTGAAGAGAGGACGCCCGGTTTTTGGGTGGTGGATGTGAACACGGGAGCCAGGATCTATAAAGGAGTTTCACTTTCAGCCGGGATTAGAAATCTGCTGGACAACGCCTATTTCGAACATCTTAACAGGCGATTAAATCCGGGAATAGCCGGAACGGATGGCCAATATTTATATGAACCCGGAAGAAGTGCGTTTCTTGAATTGAACGTACAATTTTAA
>CAZFAJ010000002.1:61948-85238 GCA_964517005.1 uncultured Balneolaceae bacterium
GCGTACCTTCGATTACCGTTGTGTTACCCCGACGGCTCTGCCTCGGGGCAATTCATTTACAAGGGACTTTATTCTAAAATTTCTTAAAAACTTTTAACAAAAAAGTGGAAAATTGATTGAGAGGTTGGTATATTAAGACAAAATGCTCTTAATATATTATAATCTATTATGCTTCTATCCAAATCATGTGTGTATGGTCTTCGGGCAACTCTTTATTTGGCTTCGCTTAAAACTACTGGTTACACACCCATCCGGAAAATGAGTGATGACCTGGAGATTTCATTTCATTTTCTTACTAAAATTCTACAGATACTAACCGGAGAAGGAATGCTGGAATCTTTTAAAGGTCCCAACGGAGGTGTTCGCCTGACGAGGGATGGTGATAAAATTACTCTTTTGGAAATCGTAACAGCAATAGATGGAAATGATCTTTTTACGGAATGTGCTCTCGGATTGCCGGGATGCGGAATCATGAAACCTTGCCCTCTGCATGATAAATGGGCTGAAACAAGAGACGGGATCCGGGAAATGCTCCAGTCCACCACATTAACGGAACTTGCAAAAAGCGGAAAAGCAGGCAACCTTCGCATGACTGCTGAGGGTGGTTTTGAGTTTACGGATAGCACATAAAAAATTTTTTAAATGTATATAAGACAAAATACTATTTAATCTTTATATAGGTAATATCGTTGTGCGATCTGAGCTTTTTAATCAAGATAACCATACAAGAATAGAGTACAGAGAAGAGTATTTTTAAATATTAAACCTAATAATAACAGCGAATAAAATGAAATCAATAACTTTTAATTTTCTTGCCATTTTGTTTATGGTTTTTTCAATCACTTTGTTACAGGCTTGTTCAGGCGGTGGCTCAGACGGAGATTCTGGTCAGGCAGGCAATGGATCAGCTCAGCAAACTTCGGGACTTACGGAATTTGAACTGGAACACGGTATTGGGCCGGTCACAGAAGTGGTTGAACTTGGTGAACTCGACCCCGAACTAGCGGCTAAAGGCAAGGAAGTGTTCGAAGCCAAATGCACCGCATGCCACAGGCCACAGGAACGATACATAGGCCCCGCCTCAGGGGAAATACTTGACCGGCGGTCTGCGACCTACGCGATGAACATGATCATGAACCCTGATGAGATGACCAAGAAGCATCCGGAAGGCAAGAAAATGATGCAGGAGTATATGTCTCCCATGCCCTATCAAAACGTAACGATTGAACAGGCAAGAGCCATTGTAGAATATTTCAGAACCATTGAAATGCCAAACGAAGAAGAAACCAACCAATAACACCTAAACCAAAACGACCTATGGAACCAAATAAGAAAAAATCAAAATATGTGTGGTGGTCTATCCCGCTGATTGCTGTACTTGCGTTTACCTTTTACGGGTGCCCTTCGCAGCAGAAATTGGCGGGCTCGAGCGATGCCGCGCAAAAAGTATATGTAGCTCCGGGAGAGTATGACGAATATTATGGAATGTTTTCCGGCGGATATAGCGGACAGATGCCCGTTTACGGACTACCATCAGGCCGCCACCTTTATACCATTCCGGTATTTACGCAATCGGCTGTTAATGGCTATGGGTATAATGAGGAAACAAAACCGATGCTTATGACTAGCCATGGATATATTCCATGGGATGATGCCCACCACCCTGAAGGATCACAAACCAATGGTGAGCTTGATGGACGATGGGTGTTTATGAATGCAAATAATACACCACGGATTGCGCGTATTGATCTGACTAATTTCCAGACGGCAGAGATCATTGAAATTCCGAACTCAGCCGGTAACCATGCATCCTCGTTCGTTACTGTTAATACCGAATATGTGTCTGCTGCAACTCGTTTCAGTATTCCGATGGACGAGAATTTAGAAAACATGGACGTTCCTATCTCATCGTATGCAGAAAATTTCAAGGGAACCATCTCCTTTATTAAAGTAGGTGATGAAGGGCAAATGAGCGTTGATTTTCAGATTTTGGTCCCGGGATTCAACTACGATCTTTCACACGCAGGTAAAGGTCCTTCTGAAGATTGGGCTTTCTTTACCAGTTACAACAGTGAGCAGGCTCATACGCTTCTTGAACGAAATGCATCAAGAAATGACAAGGACTTTATTGCAGCTATTAACTGGAGAAAAGCTGCAGATCTCGTAGCTGAAGGCGCCGGTAAAGATATGCCCGGTGAGCACTATCGAAACTATATGGATCACGACCAACAGCTTGCAAAATCAGAACTGATTGAAACAGTCCGTGTGCTGGATCCGGCCGAGCATCCCGGCATCATCTACTATCTGCCAACACCGAAATCTCCTCACGGCGTAGATGTTGACCCAACAGGCCAATATATCGTAGCCGGCGGTAAACTTTCTTCTGTGCTACCTGTTCATTCGTTTGAGAAAATTCAGCAGGCTATAGAGAATGAAGATTACGAAGGAGAAATCGACGGAATTCCCGTACTAAACTACGATTCCATTATTCAGGCAGAAGTAGAAAATGCCGGCATTGGCGCACTTCATACCGAGTTTGACGGTAACGGATATGCTTATACAACCGCCTTTATCTCTTCAGAGATTATTAAGTGGAGCCTTGAAACCTTTGAGGTTGTGGACAGGATTGATGTCTACTATTCGCCAGGCCACCTGATGATTCCCGGTGGTGATACCCGTAACCCGGACGGCAAGTACCTGGTTGCGCTTAACAAGATCACCAAAGATCGCTACCTGCCCACGGGCCCGGAACTTTTCCACTCAGCGCAGCTAATCGATATTTCAGGAGACAAAATGGAGCTGCTACTCGATTTCCCAACCGACGGCGAGCCGCATTATGCTCAGGGCATCAGGGCTGACCTTATCGTAGATAATCAAATCAGGTTTTATCAACTCGAGGATAACAACCACCCCGATGCAACCAAATCTGAAAGCGAAGCCCGCGTAGTAAGAGATGGTAAAGATGTACACGTATACATGACATCTATTCGGAGCCATTTTGTTCCCGATAATATTGAAGGAGTAAAAGTTGGCGATACCGTCTATTTCCATCTCACCAACATTGAGCAGGATTGGGACGTGCCTCACGGATTTGCTGTGATGGGCGCACAAACATCCGAACTTCTTGTGATGCCGGGCGAAACCAGAACCCTGGAGTGGCATCCTCAAAAACCGGGAGTCTTCCCATTCTACTGCACCGACTTCTGCTCTGCCCTTCACCAGGAGATGCAAGGGTATGTTAGGGTATCACCCGAAGATTCAGATGTAGAAATATCTTACAGAACAGGTACTGAGGGCTAATAGAAAGAATATACCGTGAAAAGGGTTCTGAACAGCCCTTTTCTCTTTGCTGAAAAATCGACTAAAGTAGAGGCAAATATGAAAACAAAAGAAAAAGTGTTAATGGCCGTGGCGTCTCTGTTGCTGGGCCTGGTATTTTTGTTCCCAATTTGGACGATTGATATGGAAGCACCGCAATATCCTGAGGGTATCGGAATGGAAATTTCGATTGATAAAATAGAGGGAAAGAATAAAAACGATCTTCAAAATATCAATGGCCTGAACCACTATATTGGTATGCAGGAAATTAATCCCGAATCTATTCCTGAGCTTAAAATTATGCCCTATATCTTTGGGTTTCTAATCGTAACCGGTCTTGGAATTGCTGTTTGGGGGAACCGAACGGCTCTATTGATCTGGATCATTCTATTTATTCTGCTAGCCATAGCCGGCCTTGTGGATTTCTACCTTTGGAGCTACGACTACGGACATAATCTGAATGAAGACGCCGCGATTGTAGTACCGGGCATGACGTATCAGCCACCGCTAATCGGAACAAAACAGCTGCTGAATATCACGGCCTCATCCTGGCCGGGAATTGGATTTTACATATCACTGGTAAGCATGGGGCTTGCTTCGTACGCCTTTTGGTCAAGCAAATAAATATAAAAAATCAATTTGGAGTATTATTATGAAAAAAAGCATATTCTTTTCAATACTGGCCTTAACAATACTGAGTTCATGTATTAACCAGGAACCTAAAGAGATAAATCTGCATACCGACGAATGCGCCTATTGTAAAATGGTGGTTTCTGATCAGCAGTTTGCCTCTCAGCTGGTGTCAGACAAAGGAAAATCATACCCCTTCGACAGCATCGAATGCATGGCAGCGTACGAATATCAAAACCCGGATATGGCCGAAAATGCAAAACTTTATGCAGCAGATTATACCCAACGGGGAGAGTGGCTGCTGATTGATAATGCAGATATTTATTATGCTGAAAGCGTGCCAAGCCCTATGGGCCTTTCGCTTTTTGCGTTGCCGGGTCAGGATCCTATTCCATCTCAAATAGCAGACGCGAAAAAAATGAGCTGGGATGAGACTATCAATTTTGTTGTGAACCGATGGGACGTAAAACGATGATGAATCCGCTTTTTTCAACTCTATTTCGGACATCGCATCTTAAATTACTTTTATCTGCATTGTGCTTGCTTTTTTTACCGCTGATGGCCGCTGCTCAAAGTCCGTCACCGGATACTGAGAGTTCAGAATTATCTGAACTTGCCATGTTAATAGCAAAAGCGGACTCCGGGGATACTATTTTCCTGGAACCCAAAACATATGCCGTAAATGAACTGCTGATTGATAAATCCGTAATCTTAGACGGACAAAACGGCGCCGTGCTCGATATTGGAAGTGAAGGCTTTGGCCTTATTGTGATGGGAGAAAACATTACTCTTCAAAATTTCGAAATTAAGGACTCCGGCTTTGGTTTTATGGATGACTTTGCGGCCATTCTTGTGGAGGACAGTAAAAATATTCTTATTGAGAATCTGACGCTTACCAATAATTTCTTCGCAATTTTTGTCGCAAAAAGTGAAAAAATCGAGGTTTCGAATAACACTATCTTTTCGAATGCAGAGAGGCAAACCACGTCGGGTAATGGAGTTCACATTTGGTACAGCAAAGATGTGGAAGTGCATCAGAATGAAATTACGGGCCACCGCGATGGTATTTATCTTGAGTTTGTTGAGGGTAGTATGATCTCCGGTAACATCGTTTATAGCAACATTCGCTATGGCCTTCATTTCATGTATTCGGATGATTGCAGCTATATTGGAAATGAATTCCGAGACAACATCTCAGGAGTATCTGTCATGTATACCGACGATGTGGTTATGCGGCACAACCGCTTTATTCAAAATTGGGGAGCAAACCGATACGGCCTCCTGCTGAAAGAGATAAATGACAGTGTAGTAGAGTATAATATTTTTGAAGCCAACTCTGTGGGAATATACAGTGAAGCTTCGAACCGGGTGGAAATTTATCATAACGAATTCTACGACAATGGCACCGCCATTCGCATGATGGCTAACGGAGTGGACAACCGAATCGAAAGAAATAACTTTATCGGCAACGTTTTTGAGGTGTCTACTAACAGCCGGATAAACCCTAACCATTACGAAGGCAACTATTGGAGCCAGTATGAAGGGTACGATCTCGATCGTGATGGGGTGGGTGATGTGGAGCACAGGCCTGTGCGCCTGTTCTCACTCTTTGCCGAGCGTCAGCCGCTGTCACTCATTATGTTGCGAAGCATGATGGCCGGCCTCCTCGATACTGCCGAGCGGGTATTTCCCGTGCTAACACCCAAAAATCTTGTTGATTCAAAACCTGCAATGAACCCTATTCAATGATTCAAATAAAAAATCTAAAAAAGGCATTTGGTTCCCATCAGGTACTTAAGGGAATGGATCTTGATATCCCGGGCGGCCAGGCAACAGGTATTGTAGGACCTAACGGTGCCGGTAAAACCACTCTTATAAAAACAATTTTGGGCCTTGTGAAATCCGATTCGGGCGATATAACAATCAATGATATTCATCTAAACGGAAACTACACTTACCGGCGAAACATTGGATATATGCCACAGCAGGCACACTACCCCGAGCAAATGGTAGTATCTGATCTCTTTCATTTTATTGAAGATCTCCGTGAAGAAGAATCCGTTTACAAACAGAATTTAATCGATGAGTTTAATCTCGAACCTGAACTTCATAAGCAGCTGCGGGTACTTTCAGGCGGCAATAAACAAAAAGTCGGTGCTACCCTTGCCATGATGTTCAACCCGTCTATTCTCTTTTTTGATGAGCCAACGGCCGGCCTCGATCCCCGTTCCAGTTTTATCTTTAAAGAACGGATAGAGAAAGAAAAAGAAGCCGGAAAAACCGTGTTTATTACTTCCCACATCATGAGTGAGCTTGAGCAGCTTGTAGATCACGTAATATTTATTCTCGAGGGAGAAATTAAATATTATGGCAGAATTGACGATCTACTCAAAGATAACCAGCAAGAAAGGCTCGAAGGCGCCATTGCCAAACTGATGAAGGAACCCGCGAGATGATGAAAACTTTCTGGAAAATACTTCAAAATGAATTTCAAACGCTATTCCGCGCAAAATGGGTACTTGGGTACGGCCTTATCTTCCTTCTTCTCACGGATACACTGTTTCGTTTTGCCGGAGGAGGAACTGAGGTCTGGGTAAGTGTAAGTAATATTATGTTGCTGCTTATACCTATCATAAGCCTCATTTATGGTATTCTATACATCTATCAGTCACGCGACTATCTGGAACTGCTGCTTACACAGCCGGTTAACCGGACAACCCTTTTCTGGGGCCTTTACACTGGAATTTCCGCTCCCTTAACGGTTGCCTTTATTATCGGCTCTGCTTTACCGCTTGGCTGGCACGGCGGCCTTTCTGAAGGTTCGGCTTCGCAGTTTTTTTTAGTGCTTGGACTGGGATCTATGCTCACATTTATATTTGTGGGTCTGGGATTCTTAATGGGGCTGTGGTTTTATGATGATAAGATAAAAGGTTTCGGCTTCTCCATCGTAATCTGGCTGTTCATGGCAGTTATTTACGACGGGCTTATTATGGTGATCATCTTCATGTTTGGAGATTACCCTCTGGAAACAGGAATTATTGCCGTTACCATGCTTAACCCGATGGATCTTGCCAGAATTTTAATACTGATTGAGTTTGATATTTCTGCATTGATGGGGTATACCGGAGCCATTTTCAATAAATTCTTTGGAACCTCTTTAGGTACGCTCGCCTCATTTGGCATGTTATCACTTTGGCTGGTTTTTCCGGCATGGGGAGGACTTCGCGTATTTAAAAAGAAAGACTTTTAGAGAGGCGCAAATCGAGTATTCCCCAAGTCTTCATATTTAATGCAGATCTTGTGTAACTCAGCGTTTAAAATGAAGGATATTTACATGCAGACTGAAAAAGATCTGATACAAAAATATAACGTTCCCGGACCACGTTACACTTCTTACCCAACAGCGGTCCAGTTTCGGGAAACTGACATTACCGAAACAGTTATTCAAACCCTGAAAAAGAGAAACAGCGAGCCCGGAAATATTTCACTTTATTTCCATGTTCCATTCTGCTTTTCGCTCTGCTGGTACTGTGGCTGTACAAAGATAATCACCAAAAATGCCGACCGTGGAGATGTTTATATCGACTATCTTGCTAAAGAGATGGATTTGATAACAGAGCAGCTTCACTCTGAATCAAAAGTGATTCAGCTTCATATGGGTGGAGGAACGCCAACGTTTTTAAAGCCGGATCAGCTTCGAAGATTGGGTGCCGAAATCAAGAAAAGGTTTCAGTATCATCCGGAAATTGAATTCAGTGTAGAGATCGATCCGAGAACCTGTTCGAAAGAACATGTGGCTGCGCTGGCAGAGATCGGGGTAAATCGTGCATCTCTCGGCGTGCAGGATACAAACGAGGAGGTACAGAAAGCCATTCATCGAATTCAGCCGTTTGAACAGACCGAGCAGGTAACACGCTGGCTGCGTGAGGCGTGGATTAACTCCATCAGTTTTGATCTGATCTATGGTCTGCCCAAACAGACGCTTAAAACGTTTAAACAAACGCTCAAGGATGTTCAAACCCTGAGTCCGGATCGGTATGCGGTATACAGCTATGCACATCTTCCGAACCTGATGCCGTCTCAGCGTTTGCTCAATGAAGAGGATTTTCCAACTCCGGATGAAAAGCTGTCCATGCTGATGCTGGCAATCGATACGCTGGAAAATGAAGGTTATCGCTATATCGGGATGGATCACTTTTCGAAAGAGGGCGATGAACTCACCAAAGCGCTGGAGGAAGGGACTCTGCAGCGAAACTTTCAGGGATACAGCACACACGCCAATACGGATATGTACGCTTTGGGGATGTCGGGGATTTCGATGGTTGACTCCATCTACTATCAGAACACGAAAGATCTGGACGCCTACTACACAGAGCTTGATGAAGGAAATCTGCCGGTTATCAAACAGATGATTTTAAGTGAGGATGACAGAATCCGGCGCGACTGGATCACCGGGCTGATGTGTAAACCGCGGGTGAAGTTTGATGATTTCGAACAAAAATGGGGAGTAAACCCAAAAGAGTATTTTTCGGATGAATGGAGCCGTCTGGATGAGTTGGAGAATGACGGATTGATTATTCAGATGGCCAATGAAATACGGATCACAACACGTGGCAGACTCTTTTTGAGAAATATTGCGATGACCTTTGATGCTTATCTTAATGAGGATACTAAAATAAAATATTCAAAAACTGTTTGAAAATAGGAGAAAATGGTAGAAGAGCAGGACAGAAGACATATCCGGATGTGGTACTGGAGCGGAGCCGTTCTTGTTTTTTTGATTTTGATTGTAGGGGGAATCACAAGGCTCACTGATTCCGGCTTGTCAATGGTGGATTGGAAGCCTTTAATGGGGGTGATTCCGCCACTGTCGGAAGAAGCGTGGCAGAACACGTTTGAAATGTATAAGCAGTACCCGGAGTATCAGCAGAGAAATGCAGGTATGGCCCTCTCAGAATTTAAGTACATCTTTTTCTGGGAGTACCTTCACAGAATACTTGGCCGCTTTATAGGTATTGTTTTTATCATTCCATTCGCATGGTTTGTAGTAAAAAAGAAATTTGATGCAAAACAGTTACGCCGGGCTCTTTTTTTGCTTTTACTGGGTTTTGGACAAGGGTTAATGGGATGGTATATGGTAAAAAGCGGTTTAGCGGATGTGCCTTATGTAAGCCATTACCGGTTGGCAGCTCACCTGAGTTTGGCTTTTATTATTTTCGGAAGCTGTGTTCTTTTTGCCCTGGATCTGTATAAATATAAAACAGGTAGTGAAAAAATAGCTTCCGGATTAAAGAAATGGCTTTGGGTATTTCTGATTCTGATTATTCTGCAAGTAATTTGGGGCGCTTTTGTGGCAGGACTGAATGCAGGTCATGTGTATAATACCTTTCCAAAGATGTTTGGAAGCTGGATTCCTGCTGAATCATGGATTATAGAACCATTTATTCGCAATTTTACAGATAACCCGGCCACAACTCAATTAATCCATCGATTTCTTGCAACTGTGATCGGCATTTTTATTATTATATTATGGATCAGGGTGTGGCTAAAAGCTTCCCTGTGGGAGACAAAGAAATGGACACTGGGTTTATTTACAATTGTTTTGATTCAATATGCACTGGGTGTTTTTACATTGATTTATCATGTTCCGGTGTGGCTGGGTGTTACGCATCAGGCTGTGGCACTTCTTTTAATAGGAGGGACCCTTGGATTTTTACAATTTTTGAACAGGGCTGATTCAAAGAATTTAAATTACAATGAATAAAAGCAGTTATTATGGAAACAACAAAAGGGACAAAAAAGCAAACCTTTACAGTCGAAGATACACTTGCTCATATAGTTCTTGAAAATTATCATGCGGCATCTGTTTTTCTCGAAAATGATCTCGACTTTTACTGTAAAGGATATCAGAAACTGGAAGAGGCTTGCACTGATGCCGGCATCAGTGCAGAAAAATTAATTGAAAAACTGGAAGCGCTTCCAAAAAGTGAGAGAACCAAGAGCGAAGATGTTCGATTTTGGCCGATTCACTTTTTGACCGATTTTATTGAGAAAACGCATCACGCTTACATACGTGTGAAAAATAAAAAGTTAAGCAAATATGCAGCAATACTTGCTAATAATCAGGAAAAGTATAATCCGGAGCTTACTTCTATATACGAGAAATTTTTACTCCTGATACAGGAGATAGACCGCCATATGAATGAAGAAGAAGGCAGGATATTCCCGCTTATTAAGGAATTAGCTGATGAAGTAAAAATGACAGGAGTAGCCGATTCGCAAACGATATCAGTATTTCGCAACGAAATAGAAAATCTCAGGGGTGAGCATGAAACAGCAGTAAAAATGATGAGAGAACTAAGGAGGGTAAGTAATAATTTCGAGCCATCCGAAGAGGCTTCGGATGAAGTCTGTAAGCTATACCGGAATCTGAACAATTTTGAAAATGACCTGTACAGGCATATTCACCTCGAAAGTAATGTTTTATTCAAAAAAGCCGAGGCATTAATCTAAAAAAAACTGCTGCAGAGACCTTTCAAAGCAAAAAACCCATGAATTCATTTAACCACATGCGGAAGGTTTGGTTATGGTCTCTCGCATGTTTTATTGTAGCTGGATTTACCGGTGTACTGTACAGGTGGGGAATGACAGGCTCACTTCCGTATGATCTCAGTTTGCAAAATGTTCGTCATGCTCATTCACATCTTATGTTTTTCTGCTGGATTACACCGGTTCCAATGGCTTTCATTACACAGCATCTGTCCGGGTTTACCAATACACCCGTTACCGGTTTGAAACGAAGTACCTGGGCTGTAGTCATAATAGGATTACTCAGTTATCCATTTTTTTTGATTTGGGGATACCGGCCGGCTAATTTTGGATTTACCGAACTGCCGGTATCGGTAATCTTATCCGGATTCGTGATGATTGCATGGTACTTCTACATATGGTTCTTTATAAAAGCAAGGAAGGATGTTCCCCGCAGTATCGTACGTTCATTTTATGAGGCATCTCTGTTTATGCTGGTACTGAGTTCATTCGGGGCATGGGGAGTTGCATTGATGCAATTTGGAGGTATTGAAAATCCCCTTTACGGAACAGCTTTAACTCATTTCTTTTTGTCAACATTTACAGAGGGGTGGGCAGTATTAATGGCAGTGGGGCTGATGTATGAACATCTCAAACCGGATATGCCTCGGATAAACACCTCATGGCTTATTGCACCGGTGGTGTTAGGTATTCCCTTGTTATTTCCATTTGGTATACCCTCTGATTTACTGAATCCATCATTATTGATTAGTGCCAGGGTCGGCGCTATTAGTGTCTCAGCCGGTCTTCTGGCTAATCTTTACATTTTATCAAAATCAAAGCTGGCAAAAATTTGGTGGTGGAGAGTTATTTTGATTCTGTTTGGCGCTAAAATTTTGCTGCAATTTACAGCAGCAATTACACCCTCTGTTTTTTGGATCGGGGAGCACGGCCTGAGAATATTTTATCTGCATACCATGCTCTTGGGATTTTTGACCTTGCTCTATTTTGGGGTGTGGCATACTCATTTTATTCTTCTGATAAAAACAGGATTTAAATTACTGATAATATCTGTTTTACTGTTATTGATTTCCCTGGTTTTTGTCAGCGGATGGTGGCCGGCTGAATGGCTGCCTGAAAATATATTTGAAATTGTAGCAATAGCAGCCATTTTGCCGGTAATAGCTTCAGTAGTTGAGTGGATGTTGTTTTACAAATACGCAGCCGGAAATCATTTGAATCCTGAAAAGTCATGAGTGTTGGCTTTTTGAAAAAAGGAAATAAATTCACAATTTGATTATAATAATTTTGTATGATTAAGCTTAATAAAAGATATAAGACTCTGCATTCGTTTAATTTTAATCAGGTATAGAAAAAAATCCAAAGCTTAAACGACTTATTATTTACGACAGCAGATTCATAAGGTATTAATGAGAAAACTTTCAACGACCATAACTGAATAAAAAAGGTGTTATCTATGGCTACTAAGACAAAGACAAAAACAAAAAACGTTTATACATTTGGAAATGGAACTGCTGAAGGCGACCGGTCCATGAAAGAACTTTTGGGTGGAAAAGGGGCGAATCTCGCTGAAATGTCGTCTATCGGCCTCCCGGTACCTGCGGGTTTTACGATCTCCTCGGATGCCTGTCACTACTATACAACCCATAATTCCAACTGGCCGGAAGGTTTGCGGAAGGAAGTGAAAGATGGAATCGATTTTATTGGAAAAATTATGGACACCCGATTCGGAGATGCTGAACATCCTCTTCTCGTATCTGTCAGATCAGGTGCTGCAGTTTCTATGCCGGGTATGATGGATACCGTTCTCAATCTCGGACTGAATGACCATACGGTTGAAGCACTTGCTGACCACACAAAAAATCCACGGTTTGCATATGACAGTTACAGGCGGTTTATAGATATGTTTGGATGTGTTGTAATGGGTATTGAGCATGAAAAATTTGAAGAGGCTATTGAATCGCTTAAATCAAAAAAAGGTGTTGAACTGGATACAGAGCTATCCCTGGAAGACCTGAAAGAACTGGTTGACCGGTATAAAGCTGTTTACAGAAAATCTACCGGGTTTATGTTTCCCAATGATCCATATGAACAGCTTGAAAATGCTGTCAATGCAGTTTTCGAATCATGGGACAGTGACCGTGCTGTTAAGTATCGCCGGATTAATCATATTACGGGAATCAGGGGAACTGCAGTAAATGTGCAGGCTATGGTATACGGTAATATGGGTGATGATTGTGCAACAGGGGTATGTTTTACGCGCAATCCGTCGACCGGGGAAAACAAACTTTTTGGAGAGTTTTTAGTTAATGCTCAAGGTGAAGATGTTGTGGCCGGTATCCGAACACCACAGGACATAAGTGAATTGAGAAAGATAATGCCGGGTTTACACGATGAGCTTGAAAAAACCGGGCGTAAACTGGAAGCACACTACGGAAATATGCAAGATATCGAGTTTACCATTCAAAAAGGCAAGCTTTATATCTTACAGACAAGAAACGGTAAACGAACGGGTCCTGCTGCTATTAAAATTGCCAATGATATGGTTGATGAAGGGTTGATTGAGAAAAAAACAGCAGTTAAAAATCTTGTTGAACCTCGTCATCTCGATCAGTTACTGCATCCCCAGATTGATTTCGACGCTGTAAATGAAAAAGAGATACTGGGCAACGGGTTGCCCGCTTCGCCCGGCGCTGCTGTCGGCAGAGTGGTTTTTAGCTCGGAGGCAGCTGAAGAAGCGGAAAATAACGGCGATCCGGTAATACTTGTAAGAATTGAGACCAGTCCTGAGGATGTTGGCGGGATGTCTGCCGCGGAAGGAATATTAACCTCCAGGGGCGGAATGACAAGTCACGCGGCGGTGGTTGCCCGCGGCTGGGGTAAACCCTGTGTTGCCGGCTGCAGTGATATTATCATTAATTATGAAAATGAATCTTTTACCAATGGCAAAGTTACTGTGAAGGTTGGCGACTGGATTTCTATTGATGGCGCGAGAGGCACAGTAATAGAAGGGGAAAAAGATGTTGTGAAACCGGAACAGGGAGATAACTACTATCGCTTTATGAAATGGGTGGATGAATTTCGCGATATGAATGTGCGAACAAATGCTGATACTCCGGAAGATGCTTTTCGTGCCAGAGAATTTGGGGCAGAAGGAATCGGACTTTGCAGAACAGAGCACATGTTTTTCGGTGAAGAGAGAATACGTGCCATCCGGAAGATGATCATTTCTGAAAATGTGGAAGACCGCAAAGAGGCATTGAATACGTTGCTTCCCTTTCAGAAAAAGGATTTCATCGAGATCTTTGAAGCCATGAAAGGATTGCCGGTTACCGTGAGATTACTCGACCCGCCACTTCATGAGTTCCTTCCTGATGAGAAAGAAGAGGCTGAACGGGTAGCAGGTGAGCTGGGTATAAAACCGGCTGTTTTCATACAGATGATCCGTTCTCTGCGTGAGTTTAATCCAATGCTTGGACATCGCGGCTGCAGACTGGGTATTACATATCCGGAAATTACTGAAATGCAGACAAGAGCGATTCTTGAGGCGGCTATTGAACTGAAGGAAAAGAATATTGAAGTAATTCCTGAAATCATGATACCGTTAATCGGAACTTCTCAGGAATTCCGGAGCCAGAAATATGTGATCGACAAAACTGCAGACCATGTTTTTAATGATATGGGAGATAGTGTGGATTACAGGGTCGGAACCATGATTGAGATTCCGAGAGCAGCACTTGTAGCAGCTGATATTGCAAAAGATGCTGAATTCTTTTCATTCGGCACTAATGACCTCACTCAAATGACATTTGGATACAGCCGCGATGATGCCGGGAAGTTTCTCGCCGAATACCTGAAAGAGGGTATCCTGGAAGAAGATCCCTTCCAGGTTATTGATACTGAGGGTGTTGGCCAGCTTATTGAAATGGCGACAAAAAATGGCCGTAAAGTAAAATCAGAATTAAAAGTAGGTATCTGTGGTGAACATGGAGGAGAACCCAAAAGTGTTACATTCTGCTATAAGCAGGGATTGGATTATGTCTCCTGTTCACCGTTTCGGGTTCCGGTGGCTCGATTGGCCGCTGCCCAGGCCTCTATTGAGTAGCATGTGATTCTTACCTCTGTCTGATGGGTATATACCGCAACGTGTGAGTTAATTCCGCGTTGCGGTTTTTCAAATTCTTTTCGGAATTAAATACCGGATTTAATATGTTTTGATTCTATTAAAACTACAAATAAATAAAATTAGACTACATGTACTTTTGGGCTACATACATACACATAATTTTTGCCATGTTATGGATTGGCGGAATGTTGTTTACTGCAATGATTCTTGTTCCGGCAAGCCGGCGCCCGCTGTTTGACGGCAAGCGCGGTGAGTTTTTTCGAATTGTTGGTAACCTGTTTAGCAAAAGCAGCTGGATGATCTTTGTGATTATGATCATTACCGGCATATTGGCGCTGCTTGGTAAAGGTTTTTCAGCCGAACAGCTAACGAATATTGAATTCTGGCGCACTGCCTATGGAAAAATATTGATGAGCAAACTCAATATTTTTGTGTATGTACTTCTGATCAGCGCCATTCACGATTTTTGGCTTGGCCCTAAAGCTGTACGTTTGATGGATGAGATGCCCGGCGACAAAAAAACTGAACGTTATAGAAAAATTTCAAGCTGGGTTGGACGAATTAACCTTATTCTGGGTCTGATCATTGTGTATTACGCATCCTCTCTTGTAAGAGGATTATCGTAAGAGGCTGTCCAAAAAGATCTAATTGTTTTATATCCATTTACAATTAAACTAAAAAATTTAACTTGATCTGAGGCCATCTTTACTTTTTGGTAATACCGGTCCACAAATTTTTCAGTCCGGCCTTTGGCCCGGCAGCCGATAAATTCAACTGCCAATCGTCTGTTCTATCTCCTTAATTTCTTTGGGTACATCGGTCATGTTTTCATAACCGTCATCCGTAACAATGAGATTATCTTCTATCCGGATTCCGCCGAAATCTAAGAAAGATTCAAGTTTATCCCTGTTCAGAAATTTCTTTTTTGTTTCGTCTTCAAGTGCCGGTTTCAGGAGAGCCGGTATAAAATAGAGGCCGGGCTCTACGGTTATTACCATTCCGGGTAACAGCTCACGGCGCACTCTCAAAAACTTTATACCGGGACGATCAATCCTGTCAACCCCTTTTGGATATCCACCCACATCATGCGTATCAAGGCCAAGAAAATGACCAAGCCCATGAGGGAAAAAAAGCGCAAATATATTGTTCTCCATTAAATCGTCGATGGATCCTTTAAGAATACCCAGCTCTTTTAGTCCGCCTGTGATTATTTTTGCGGCAGCCATATGTAGATCTTCCATTCTTACGCCCGGTTTCGTCTCTTTAATCACATTTTTCTGTGCATTGAGTACAATCTTATAGATTGCAGCCTGATCTCCTGTAAATCTTCCGTTTACAGGATAGGTTCTCGTAAAATCAGACGCATATCCGTTCAGCTCATATCCGGCATCGATTAAGTATAACTCACCATCCCGTGCCTGGCGATTATTTTTGACATAGTGAAGAATAGCTGAGTTGGGTCCGCTTGCATGTATTCCTGTATATGCCTCTTGCATTAATCCGAGCCTGATCTGATGATAGTCAAACACAGCTTTTAATTCATACTCGAACATTCCCGGCCTGATTGCGCTCATTACTTCACGGTGTGCGATATTATTGATACGCGATGCTTCACGAAGCTGGTTTAATTCCCAATCTGTTTTTATGCAGCGGCAAAATGTAATAGCATCAGAAAGTGCCTCTGTATCCGATTTAAAATCTCTGTCAAGATCCTCAAGAAATTCAGCCTGTTCTTCATCCAAACAGTAGATCACTCCCGGGTTAATATCATGCAATACTTTCAGAACATCATTTTCATAATGCAGGTGATCGGGCCTGTATAGTTCTTTGATTTCATCATTATCCCTGATCCGGCCATGCCATACAGCAAATTGCTTGCTTCGTTTAGGAGCAAAAAGATGATATTCATGTTTATTCAAATCCAGAATCAGCTGGTAGTCAGGTTCATTTATACCTGTCAGGTATAAAAAGTTACTCTCTTGTCTGAATGGAAACTCATAATCTGTTTCAAATCTGTACATAATTTCAGCGCCACTGAGATAGATGACAGCATTTTGATGATCTTCAAAAAGTGAAAACAGCTTATCGCGATGAAGTTTAGCAGGCATATCAGTAATATCTTTCATGTATTCAGGTTTAGTTTGCAAGATAATCAGGATAATATATAAAGCATAAGATAAGCAGGAAATTGAATTGCAACAATTTGGACTCAGTTTCATCTTGTATTTAAGATTTAAATGAAAACCCTCATTCTGAATAAGTGTTAAAAGTTATTCTGTTAATTTAATATCTTCACGGGTTTAAAATTAAATTCATTCGCTTAGGTAATAAGATTAATATGGTTTTTATCAGATTTGTAAACTTCAATTTTCTTCTTTGTCTGCTGATTTTCCTCGCAAATGACGTGAACCTTTCTTTAGCATCAGTTGGTAATTCTGTCAGCTATGAATTCATCCAGACAGACGGAAACCTTCAATTGAAGGTCGATCAGCTTAATAAGGAGACCGGAAAGTTAATTTCTGCTGGTAATTTGGATGCCGCACTAAATAAAATAGAAGAAGCACGTTTTTTACTTATATCCGGTAAGTACACTGAGGGTGAAGCAAAAACAGAAGCACATTTTGGAAATCTGCTTCTTGCAAAGGGCAGATATGATACAGCTGCTGTAGTTTTAGAAAAATCCTACCGTAAGTATAAGGATACAGAATCTTCGCTAAGCCTGGGTAACATGCTTGCAACTGCGTATCGGCATAATACGGAGTTACAAAAGGCGATGAGTTTGTATTCAGAACTTTTAGAGAGGGCGGAAACGGAAAATGATTTGAAATTTCAATCTGCTATCCGGCAGAATTTGGCAGTCATCTATGAAAATTTAGGAGATCGTTCAGAGGCATTAGAACAGTATTTGTTAAGCCTTGAAATTACTGAAAGCCGATCAGATACCGCTACAAAAGCCATTCTGCTTAATAATGTAGCTGATCTTTATAACCAGATGGAAAATTATAATGAGGCTGAATTGTATTTTCAACAAGCGCTCGAAATTGCTAAAATTCTCGACTCACCAAAAATACTCAGAAATATTTATGTCAATTATGGAGTGCATAAACGTGCTTTAAAAGAGTATGATAAAGCCTTGGAGTTCTATGATCTTGCACTGGAATATGCAGCTATTCTTGGTGATGAGTATACGCCGGTACAAACACTATTTAATAAAGGAAATATTTACCTGGATAATGGAATGCTTGTGGAAGCAAATCTGGCGTTTACGAAATCATTGGATAAAAGCCGTGAATTGAATATCGCTGCCGGAGAAATTTACAACTACATTGGCCTGGGAGATATTGAAGTGAAGCTGGAAAGGTATCCGGAGGCTATAGACTATTTTGAAAGTGCATTGGATCGCGTGAAAATAATGGGTTCCAAGAGTCTTGAAAGTCCGCTTTTAGAACGTTTATCCGAAGCTTACGAAGCGTCCGGCAATTACAAATCGGCGTATGGATATTCGAAGTCGTATCATACACTTTCGGACAGTTTATCAGAGTTGGAAAAGGACAAAGAGCTGGCACGGTTCGAAACACTTTTGGGGCTAAAAAGTGAACAGGAGCAAAATAACTTACTTCAAGAGAAAATATCTGCGCAAAATCTTGCGATGATTATTGGTGCAATATCGATATTGCTACTTTTAATAGCTGCATTTGCCCTTTACCGCATGTATAACAGGCAAAGAGAATATATAAGCGGTTTGAAAGAGAAAAATGATGAGCTGAATAATCTCTACACACGCCTGGAAGAACAGAGGAACGAACTGGCAAGTGTAAATGAAACCAAAGACAAGCTTTTTTCGGTGCTTGCTCATGATTTACGAAGCCCGATTGCCAAGCTCTATTCTCTTCTTTTGATTATTCGGGAAGAGGCCGCAGAAGAGATAAATCTTGAAGAATCTCTGAATCAGCTTGAATTGCAGTTAAATTCGGGTATTTATACTCTTGAAAATTATCTCAATTGGGCTCAAAGCCAGATGGAAGGAATCTCTCCAAATATGAATGTCGTAGATGTTCACGAACAGACGGAAAAAGTTTTTGAGTCACTCCAGAGCACTGCAGATGCAAAAAGCATTCAATTCAAAAATGAAATCAAAAAAGAGACGCATGTAACGGCAGACCCAAATTTGATGGATATTATATTAAGAAACCTGATTACAAATGGAATTAAATTCAGTCATCCCGACAGTTGTATAAACTGCGGTGCCGAAAAAATTGACGACAAAATCAGGCTTTCTGTATCGGATACAGGAGTTGGTATTCCGGAGCAAGTTCAGGATAAGTTATTTAAAGCTTTTAACGGTACACAAGAGGGCACGGCCAGGGAGTCGGGTACCGGACTCGGACTCGCGATTTGTAAAGAGTTTACAGAGCTTCAGAATGGTAATATCTGGTTTGAAAGTATTCAGGGAAAAGGAACCAAATTTTACGTGGAATTGCAGGAAGCTTCAGAGAAACGGGCAGTTGAATCGCTGGCAACCTGATCAGAATGGGATATTTTTTTCAAAATATCGATAAATAAAACCGGGTAAATTTTCAATAATCATTGGGTTTTCGGTGCTGAAATCAAGAGGCAATTCTTTTCTTGCATCAAGAGTAATTGTGTTATTCGAAGAGAAGATTGATGTGTTCACTTTTTCACCTCTCGCGGCCATATCCAGATTAGTAAGACTTACACCAATATTTTGCTGTTGATGATTTAATATTGCAATCAGATAACTTGCTCCGGGCGCTGTTGCCAAAAAACTGACTGCAACCCGTGTGTCGGGGTTCATTTGAATAATCCGGTATGTATGGTTCAGATACAGTTCATTAAATTTCTGTTTGATTTCAAGAAACCTTTGAGCCCACGGTAAATCGCGGCTCCAAAAAACAGGAAGTGTTTCGGTGAGCCACTTTCTGACAACCGTACCGGATCCGCTTCCGCAAAATCCCCGTTGCTGCCAGTAGAAATAATCACTGCGAATCTCTGACAGAGAGTGTGCAGATGGCAGGGGAGAATCTTCCAGTTTTTGAAAAGAGCCCTCTTTTATTCTGAACCAAAAGTCTGTAAGCCCGTTTGTGATAAGAAGAAGCGGAGCATTGACTGATGTATTATAACGGGCTGTTTGAACAGCTGTTTGTTCTGTCAGTGGTACCGATTCAGACTTGCACTCAATCAGGATATGAGGTTTTAAGTCATCCGTAAATACTACAATATCAGCGCGGAGCGGATGCTCACTTGCAGGTATTTGAATGGCAGGTTCCGTGGCAATGCGGTGCTTCGACCAAACGGCTTCGTGCATCAGGTATTCAATTACACGCAGACGCACCCTCTCTTCAGGCCTGAGGGCGTAAGGTTTTCGTTCGATTGGATTCCATAAGTACTTTTCCCCGTCTCTGAAAACAATTTGGGGGAAATGAGATTGCGATATACTTGACATGCGTTAAAGATATAGAAAAAATCATTACGACGTTAAAATATCGAGATTCGTCTATCTCTTAAAAAAGCATGTCTCAGCAAAAGATGAAAAGAAAGGAGCTAACTTATCCGGCTTTTAAAGATTTCTTTTTCTTACCCGGCTTTTCGCTGTCATTATCTTTCCCACCCATGCCTTTATTAATAATTATTTGCTGTAGCATTGAAAGGACATTGTAGACAAGGTAATAGAGGCTCAGTCCCGCAGCAAAATTATTAAACACAAATAAGAGCATCAGTGGCATGATATACATAAAAGCCTTCATATTTGGCGCTCCGGCCGGGGAAGGTCCTCCGCCCATTGAACTTCCGCCTGAAATCTTCATTTGTCCGATCATTGAAGCGGTCATCAAAAGAACAAATCCGGCGAGCTGATCGCCAAGGAATGGCAGGCTTATGGGGAGATTCAAAATATAATCAGGGGCAGAAAGGTCAGTTGCCCAGAGAAATTGTTCCTGCCGGATCAGGATCGAGTTCTGAAAGAAAATCCACAGTGTGATCAAAATAGGGAACTGTAACAGCATTGGCAGACAGCCGCCAAGCGGATTCACTTTTGCCTTGCGGTAGAGCTTGATCGTTTCCTGCTGCTGTTTTTTGGGATTGTCTTTATATTTTTCTTGTAATTCCTTCATCTGTGGCTGCAGCTCTTTCATAGCAGCCATACTCTTAAAACTTTTCTGCGTTAAAGGGAAGAGTACAAGTTTTACCAAAAATCCGAATATAATTATCAGAATCCCATAGTTATTGATAATGGTGCTGCCAGCAGTAAAAAAGGGAATAATAATCCATTTCACCAATGGATCTGCAAAAAATCGCATCCAGGCATAACTGATCTCAACCATGTCAAAAGCGTTTTCATCAAATTCACGCAAGTCGTAATATCTGAGTGGGCCGGAATAGAGTCGATAACTTAACACACCATCGGCCGGAATAACACTTTGAATAAATGATTCATACCGGTACTGAGTTGTGGGATCATCGGTAGGACCTGATACTTCTCCGGTTAATAAAGCAGCATTGGAGTCAGTAACGGGTTTAATAATCTGTCCAAAAAATTTAGTCCGCGTTGCTACCCAGTCAATAGTTCCCGTAATTCTGGTTTCTTCTGTACCTCCCTCACTGAGCATTAATTTTTCAAGTTCTCCGCCTGCATAAACATAAGCAGCCGTCTGTAATGCCTCTTGGGTTCTGTCTCTTTCGGTGAAATTAAGTGGCGAGTTCCAGCCAAAATCCACGCTGTTACCGGCAATGTAAGGTTCGAGACCTCTGAATTCGATATCAAGATCAATTTCGTATTTATCTGTGGTAAAAGTATAGGTATAAATTAGCTGAGAACCGTCTTCAAGTTCCAGTTTGTACTGTAAACGGTCATTTTCGCCGCCGTTTAATACAATTTCAGATTCGCCGGTTACCTGTTCAAAAACCAGGTTGTCCGTTTCAATATTATAGTTTTGATCTGATAAAAAACCAAGTGAATAAGCGGAGCGGGTTGTGTCCCGGATCATTTGAACCGGTAGCCCATTCCAGCGGTCATATTCTTTAAGGGTATATTTTACAGGGCCGGCTCCTACATTTGAAAAAATAGCTTCGTAAAAAGGAGTATCAATGCGAACGAAGGTTGTGTCTTCTGCACTTGCTTCGCCAAAAACACCGGCGGTTTTTGTAACAGGTTCTCTTTGGGATGTGATTTGCTGCTGAAATCTGTCCTCAATATCGGATTGCTCTACGTCTTCATCTATACGATCCTCTCTGCCATTCGCTTCCGCAGATTCAACACTGTCACGCTGGGCCTGGAGTTCTTGTTGTCTCTGTATCTCTTCCTGACTGGGCATCGTAAAATATGCCCATGCGATAGTGAGTATGAAAATAAGAACTAATCCTGTTATCGTATTTCTATCCAAGAATCTCTATTTTTAAGTTTCTTCAGGTGAAGAGGCAGATTTTTGCCCTATAAAATCCAATAATTGTTTCCGGGCTTTTTGCATCACTGAAATCATGTCTGAACGAAGTTCATGATAGGAAGAGTCGGGAGATTTCGCAATAAAAACACCATGAAATCCAAATTTGGCAGATGAGAAGAGGTCTTCAAAGGTTGATTGATTCAGTCTGTATATTTCTCTGAGCCTGCGTTTAATTTTGTTTCGCAAAACGGCACTGCCAAGTCTTTTGGGAGCTATAAATCCAATCAGACATTTTTCATCTGCATTGTTGTAGAACCGGTATCGGAATTGAACTGTTCCGGATGAAATCACTGTAGCTTTATCAAAAATGCGTTGAAAATTCTTTTTTCCCCGCAAAATTTTTGAACGGGGTAGTGAAAAATCGGTATTGGTATTACCTGGTATGCTATTTGGGTCCTTTTTCACTGCTTATGGTAAGCTTATGCCTTCCCTTCTTACGCCGGCGTTTAAGTACATCCTGTCCGTTCTTTGACGCAGACCTTTTACGGAATCCGTGTTTATTTTTTCTCTTACGTTTACTTGGTTGATACGTGCGTTTCATTTCAATTCAAATTCTGAAAATTCAAAAGTCCTGTTTTTTTGATAGACTTTAAAAATATGAATAAAATAATTAAATACGAAGGGTTAATAATTTTAATAACATCATTACCAATGTGTATAATTAAAAAATAAAGAGCAGAAGCCTCTGTTAGCACAAATGGTATCAATCCAATTTCTTTAATCGATAAATTACAGGGGAAAGAAACACAAATCCAACCATGAGATGAATTAGTATAGTTGTATTGGAATTATCAGATCCATAAAAAAAGAAGCCAGCTATAAAAGCCGGCTTCATGTTTTGAAATATTGATATGAGTTGTATCAGCTGATCTTACAATTATCTGTAGATTTCAGATGATGAACAATTTTTATACGGTATTTTACTCTTTAATAAATCTAAAAAACCAGGTTGCCTCCGGAACATCAGCATTCCAGCCACTTATCCTGACTTCCAATGTTTGATCATCATCAATTAACGTGTAATCATACTCAATTGTATCATTTCTTGGATTTCCGTCCTCACCGCCGTTGTGCACTTTTGCCAGTCCCAGAAACAGACCTTCTCCTGAAACGGTTACATTTTCACCGTCAGCTGTCCATGTACCTGCATTTGTGCCATCATGAGGTGCTATAGGAGCTGCACAGCCATCCTCACCATCTTCAACGC
>CAZFAJ010000003.1:0-55419 GCA_964517005.1 uncultured Balneolaceae bacterium
CCGTCCCTTGAACCCGACGGCCATTTCCCACTCTTTAGATGAGACAACAAACTCGGCATTGGGGAAATGATGCAGTCCGCCATCATGATCTTGGTGCAGATGGGTCAGTACAACCCAGCGCACGTCGCTTGGCGACAAACCGAGTTGCCTTAGCTGGGAACCAACTTCCTGTTCTGGTGTCATTTTGAATTTGGCAGCACGTTGCACAAGGGGCATGAACGGTGGGAACCATATACGCTTATTGGCGTCCTCCGGGATGCCGGTATCGATAACAATGAGGCCTTCCGGATGTTCAATTATCCACACATAAATGGGCAACCATTCGGTAAATTCGCTGTCAAATAGCGTGTGGATTAAACGCTTGAGACCGTTGCCACGCCCCGTGCGCCAATTCTTTGTGATTTTTACTTTGCCAGTTTCTATTGCATGAATATTCATTTTAGCTCCTCCTTTTATGGTTATTTAAGACCGACGGTTTGGATAAAATTCTTTAGCTCGTATTGAAAAAAGTCGTCTACGTCCGCAATGACAGGCTGTATAAGATCGAACAATTCCAACATTACATGACCATGTATCTTTGCCCAGGCCGTTGCGGCTAAATACAATGCGGGCAAAGGCAGGTCATGACCATCAACCTGTGTTAAATCGAGCAGGGATTGTTCTAAAGAGGGTGGCAAGTCCTGATAATTGGTCGGCAGGTCGATTTCTCCACTTTTGATCGCCGCGGTAAAGATTCGGGCTGTAACAATAAAACTGCGGCGTGCTGGTGGATAAGTAATACCTGTTGGTTGCGAATAACCGGGTATTGGATTGCCATAGATTAGTTGGAAATCAGTGGGATTCTTTAAGGCCCACTGCCGATAAGCGTTAGCAACAGCAGTAAGTTGTTCTGCGGACGTGGTCAAGTCCGGATTCTTGCTAGCGGCTTCAATAGTATCTGCCAATTGCGTGAAAGCATCTTCAATAAGGGCTGTGATGAGACCGTTCAAATTGGAAAAGTAATGGTAGAGGGCCGAAGCCGTCATTCCCATTTCTCGGGCGATGGCTCGTATTGAAAGTCCAGCGGCACCTTTTTCAGCCATCAATTGCCGGGCTGTGTTTTTGATTTCTTCGCGTGTGATGTCACGAATTTTTTCCCTGCGAGAATCTGTCATAAAAATGCTTACGGTAATAAATTAAATTTAACATCGTTAAAACCAACCTAACACTGTTAATATAATTTATCAAGGATAATTTCGAGATGTAAAGAATTGCGCAGTCAGTAGAAGGGTATATCGCAAAATGAGGTAGCAAGCAGTTTCGGCTCGTTCTTACAACCGTGTTTCCGGCTAACCCGCGCATTAACGCGGACAGGCCTCGCTATCTCTGCCTCCCTTCCATTTATTAGTTAATCTTTCATTTTAAAACTAATTCGACACTCCGGCGCCTGCCAGTTATGCGCAAGGTCGTTATACTGCTATAGTTGCAATAATCGTCTTTTCTTCATAGTTTTATTTTGTAACTAAATTAAATTCATTCGACATGGCTACAAATATTACAATCCGTGATATCCCCGATGAAGTGTATGCGAAAATTAAAAAACAGGCCGATCTACATCACCGAAGTATTAACAGTGAAGTGATTGTTTATTTGAAAAAGTTAGTCCAAAGTAATCGTCGAGATCCTGATCAAATTATAACTCGTGCCAAAAAACTTAAACAAAAAGCGAAAGGCTCTCTCTCTATGGATGAAATTCAACAAGCCATTGATCAAGGGCGTCCATGATTGTTGTCGATACTAATGTGATTGCCAGCATGTGGGTACCAAACGATATGGATGAATGGGTTTATAAAGTACTTAAGAAAGATGATGGTTGGGTTGCCCCTCTTCTCTGGCGATCTGAATTTAGAAATGTATTATCGATATATCTCCGAAAGGATATTTTAGAATTCTCGGTTGTCTTACAGGCAGCAGAAGAAGCCGAACATTTGATGAATTCCAATGAATTCGAAGTAAACTCCACACAGGTAATGAGTCTAGTTTCAAATTCTTCATGTTCGGCATATGATTGTGAATTCGTAGCATTATCTGACGATTTAAATGTACCATTAGTGACCTTTGACAAAAAGATTCTCCGTGAATTTCCTAACATTGCTATCCATCCCGAAGAATTTGCTTCATAAACTAATGCAAGCAGTATAACAAGCAAATCAAGCGGATTTATACAATATCTGCTCGTTGGTTATTCTTTTAGTTGTTTTAAAATTTGTGCTCATTAAGTAGTTTCGAAGTGGTAAGTACGAACCGCTTATTTGCCAGACCGTTATGCCTTTTTATCTAAAACTATGCAATGAAAAATCTTAGAACTCACATTTGGCTCTGTTTCACTTTGGGAATATTCTTTCTCATTGCTCTTTTTTTAACATATTTCGTTATGCTTAACATGAGTCACACGAATCAGTCTCTATATTTCGAGCCACAAATTTTTCATATCACTTTTATAAATTTTGGAGTCTACCTCTCTTACGTTCTGATCGTAGTATTTAAAGCTATCAAATATAGCCCTGAACCTTCGTGACCTCTCCTCACAATAAAATAGCAATTGATTAAGTTAACATTATTGTTAACAGTTACTCTGTAAAAACAGTCAAGTTCTATAAAACCACTTCAGGCAAAATTCTCGTAAAAAAGTTTTTGGATTCATTGAGCTCCAAGCATGCGCAAAAAGTTGCCTGGGTGTTGGAATTGTTTGAAAGACTCGATCAGATTCCGGTGCAATACTTCGTAAAATTGAAAAGCACAGATGATATCTGGGAAGTGCGTGCCTGAGTTGGATCTAACAGTTTTCGGTTGTTGGGTTTTATAGACGATGATGAGTTTGTCCTACTCACCAATGGGTTTGTCAAAAAATCACAGAAAACACCGAAAAAGGAAATTAACTTAGCAGAACAGCGAAAAGCTGATTATCTGTCCCGAAAAGGAGGAAAAAAATGAGTGATTTGCAAGCTTATATTAGCAACAGAAAGAAACGTGACCCTGAATTTGCAGAGGGGTATGATGAAGGATTCCGAAGCTTCAAAATCGGTGTTCTTTTAAAGCAAGCCCGCGAGAAAGCCGGGCTAACACAAGATGAACTCGCCAAGCAACTTAATACAAAAAAAACAGCCATCTCACGAATCGAGAATCATGCCGAAGATATACGGCTTTCAACTTTGGAGAAATATGCCCAGGCATTTGGCAAAAAGCTCAGAGTTGAGCTCGTGGAGTGAGGCAGGCATAACCAGCGGTTTATACGATCGGTATTCGGCGAGGTGGTCGATGGGTTTACAATGGCGGTGGAGTAGCTCCAGCGTTGCATGTGGCAGTGGTACAATTCTTATAGTGGGTTCTGGCGGATTCGAACCGCCGACCTCTACGATGTCAACGTAGCGCTCTAACCAACTGAGCTAAGAACCCTTTCTGAGAGTTTTAAATATATGCAGGGTTTACAGTGAAAACCAAATTGAAAATAATCTCTTTCATCTTCTGTATATCCTCGGCAAATCTCTGCAATCGATTTATAAGGATTCATCTTTTCAGTCAGATATTGATCGTAAAATATGCTATTTTTCAACAGCATGAGAACGATTATAATAACAATTTTTGATTTCTCTTTGATGCCATTTACAGTTATATCCTGAACAGTTTATCGATTCATGAATCATCATAACCAAACCAATTTTTACCTTTCGTCCTGCCTGATTTTACTTTTTTCTGCCGTTAGTATATTCTTATCGTCCTGCAGTGCAGAAGAAGATCACCGGTTCACTCTTTTGTCGCCCGAAGAAACCGGTATCAGGTTTGAAAACAGGGTGGAGGATACTGTTGAGTTTAATATCATAAATTATCTCTATTTCTACGATGGCGGAGGGGTTGCTGTCGGAGATATAAACAACAATGGATTACCGGATATCTATTTTACGGCAAATGACGGGCCGGACAGACTTTACCTCAACAAAGGTGATTTTCAGTTTGAAGATATTACCGAACAGGCAGGCGTTTACACGGATGATGATGGATGGTCAACCGGTGTAACCATGGCGGATGTGAACGGAGACGGATTTCTGGATATCTATGTGAGCCGGGTTACTTTCCTGGAAAAAAGCGGCCCAAATCAGCTCTTTATCAATAACGGGGATGGAACGTTTGAGGAAAGAGCTGCTGAATACGGCCTGGATTTTGAAGGATATTCTACCCAGGCGGTCTTTTTTGATTATGACCTGGACGGGGATTTAGATCTCTTTCTTCTGAACCATACCATGCACGGCGAAAACAGTTATGGGGAAGCAGATCGCCTGCGCGAAATGATTGATCCTGAAGCCGGAGATAAACTTTTCAGAAATGATGACGGCAGATTTATGGATGCAACCGAAGAATCAGGAATCTACAGCAGCCAGCTGGGCTATGGTTTGGGAGTAGCTGTGAGTGATATCAATCAAAACGGACTGCCCGATATCTATGTTGGCAATGATTTTCATGAAGATGATTATCTGTATTTAAACAATGGGGATGGCACTTTCCGGGAGGCTCTTTCAGAGTCGATGCCGCATACCGGCCGTTCTTCAATGGGTAATGATGTGGGGGATATCAACAATGACCTGAGGCCGGATATTCTGTCTCTGGATATGATGCCGTCAGACGAGGAGGTATTCATGAGATCGGGCGGAGCAGATCTCAAAATGATTTCAGACACAAAAGAACAGTTTGGTTTTAAGCCGCAATTTGCACGAAATACACTTCAGCTGAATCGAGGTTTTAAAGAAGAGAATGTCCCCCTTTTCAGTGATATCGGGTTTGTATCAGGGGTAGCTGCGACGGATTGGAGCTGGAGTGCGTTATTTATGGATATGGACAATAGCGGATCGAATGATATTTTTATTACGAACGGCATATACCGGAGACCCAACGACCTGGATTATATCCGTAAAGTAAGGTCCGAGGATATCCAGGAGTCGATGAGTGAATTCAGTGAAAGAGACCTGGAAATTATTGGGGAGATGCCCGAGGTGAAAATTCCCAATATTGCATTTAAAAATAACAGAGACCTGACGTTTACAAATATGGCGAAAGAGTGGGGCCTTGCAGAGCCGGGATTCTCGAACGGGGCCGCCTATGCTGATTTTAACAATGACGGTACGCTTGACCTGGTCATAAACAATGTAAATATGCCTGCATGGATCTACCGCAATGAAACAAACAGTGATGAGGGAGCGAACTATCTGAAGGTCCGGCTGAAGGGAGCAGGAATGAATACCTCCGGAATCGGCACCAAAGTGATACTGGTTCATGGCGAGCAAAAAATTTACAGGGAGCAAATGCCAACCAGGGGATTTCAGTCGTCTGTCGATCATCTGTTACACGCCGGGCTCGGATCGGTAAGTGAACTGGATTCGCTTCTTGTAATCTGGCCGGATAAGCAATACCAGGTCTTGAAAAACGTCTCTGTAAATCAAACTCTTGAGCTTAATCAGAATGATGCAGCCGGTGAGTTTGATTATAGAACACTGAGTGAAACTAAAGGAGATAAGATATTTTCCGATTTCACAAAAAGGAGTAATATCGACTTCAGACATGAAAAAAGTTCATTTGATGACTTCAGGCGGGAACCCCTAATCCCATATAAAACATCCACAGGCGGTCCGGCCCTGGCTGTTGCCGATCTGAACGGCGACGGACTGGATGATTTTTTTATTGGAGGCGCCAAATGGCAGCCCGGTGAGATCTGGCTCCAAAACCAGGATGGGACGTTTGTACGCTCAGAGCAGGAGAGCTTTACCGAAGACCGTGAGGCAGAAGATGTGGATGCCATCTTTTTTGATGCGAATGCCAATGGCCTTCAGGATCTTTATGTGGTAAGCGGCGGAAATGAAAAAACCGGAAATGATCAGGCCCTTCTGGACAGATTATATATAAATGACGGAAATGGCAATTTTACAAAATCAGCAGACGGACTGCCGGAATTCTATAGTAACGGTGGTGTTGTTGCTGCTGACGATTTTGACGGGGACGGTTCTGTTGATCTTTTTGTAGGCGGAAAATCTGTACCCTGGAGTTATGGATTAAGCCCCGAAAGTATCCTTCTGAAAAATGACGGCTCCGGCACATTTACAGATGTAACGGAAGAAATCGCATCAGAACTTCGAAAAGTGGGAATGCTCAATGATGCGGTTTGGCAAGATCTAAGCGGTTCCGGATTCCCCGAACTGATTCTGGCAGGTGAATGGATGCCGATTACTATTTTCAGCTATGACGGTGACACATTTACGGATAAATCGGAATCTTTTGGTCTTGCAAAAACAGGTGGTCTTTGGCAGTCTGTACATGCAGCTGATATAACAGGTAATGGTCATACAGACCTGGTAATGGGTAATTTTGGAGAAAACTCAAGATTGACAGCTTCACCTGATCATCCGCTTCGCCTGTATGTGAATGATTTCGAAGAATCGGGTCAGTCTGCACCCATTATTGTAAAGGAGAGGCAAAATGCCTGGTACACATTTGAGTCATTGGATGAACTGATGCTCCAGGTGCGCTCTCTGGGTCAGCAATTCAACAGCTATGAAGATTTTTCCGTTACACCTGTAAATGAGATGATTGATCAGCAGCTGCTCAAGGAAGCTGTTTTAAAACATCTGCATATGACCTATAGTGTGATCCTTGAAAATAGTGGCGATGGGGTTTTCAGTATTCGGAAACTGCCGCTACTTGCACAAGTTTCTCCGCTGATGGATTCCCGGAGCGGTGATTTTAACGGTAACGGAAATATCGACTTGCTACTGGCAGGAAACCTGTACGATGTAAAACCCGCCATAGGCGGAAGACAAGATGCAAGCCGCGGTTTGATGGTGACGGGAACCGGTAGTGGTGACTTTAGACCTATGGAGTTTGCCGAAAGCGGGTTTTTGATTGAAGGCGAAGCCAGAAAAATTAGAATACTAAATGGTGCAAACGGAAGTCAAATGGTACTCGTTGCAAGGTATAGTGACGGTCCGCTGCTATTTGAAATAAATTAATTGTGTATGCCGAGGTTAAACTCACTTTATTCCATGTATAAAATTGTACTCATTTCAGTTCTGATGATTTTTCTTATTTCAGGATGCGCCCATGAGGAGGAGAAACCGGTACAGGAAACAGAAACCTATGCCGAAGCTGTATCAGCTTTTTATCTCAGCCTGGGAGCGATTGAGACAGATCAGGCGCTGTTTGCTTTTAATAAAATGAATGATGTGGCATCCATGTACCCGGAAGAACCAGCAGCATGGGCGAACCTGGGTGTTTATGCTATGAGACAGGGCAATTATGAACTTGCCGCTGACCGGCTTTCGAAAGCCAGGGAAATTGCACCGGGAAATGCGGATATCCTCTTTTTATCAGCTCTTCTTGAGAACAACAGGGGAGATATTGAGCAATCGATCGAATATCTGCGAGAGGCATCGGAGGCGAATCCGTCTGATTTGAAAATCAAGTATATGCTTGCAAAACAGCTTGAGAGGGAAGACGATGAAGGCAATATTTCCGGGATTGAAAAACTGCTGGAAGATATGCTTGAGCAACAGCCTGAAAATCAGCTCTTAATCCTGGATCTGATCAGGTTATCAGCGAAGCAGGGAGACGAGGAAAAAACGGATGATTATTTAAATGAACTGGCGAATTTTACTGACAGCTGGAGTGAAGGTGCCCGGTCACAATTCCGGAGTGTAAGAGAATCGGCAGAAGAGGGCGATTTGCCTGCTTTATCTATCGAACTCGCCCTTTTGCGTAATGAACTGAATGTACTTCCCCAATTCCGGGTATATGTTCGTGAGCTTGAACTGCCACCGAACCAGGTAGGTTTTTTAATCAGGGAATTTTTGAAACTGCCCGCACCGGAAATGAGGGCTGCAGCGCCGGATTCTGCAATGAGTTTTACCAGGGGACAGCCTGAAAAGGTTGAACAAACTGCGGTTCAGATGATTAAATCCGTTATTCTGCTCGAAGATGTACCACCGCTGATGGCTGTTGTTGAAAATGGGCGGGTTATTATTGACAACGAAGCTGAAATGCCATTCCCGGGAAGTTCAGATAAAAGACTGAATCAAAATTCAATCGCTCAAATCGATTATAATTACAATTTTTTAAATGATATTGCCCTTGCGGGTGAAGGCGGCTTCAGGCTTTACAGACAGGAAGACGATTTTTCATTTACGGATGTGACACGTCGAACCAACCTGCCGGCATCACTTCGAAATGGTTCGTACAATGGTGTTTGGTCTGTTGATATTGATGTTGACGGGGATCTGGACATTGTTCTTGCACCTTATGAAGAGACACCGGTTGTTTTGAGAAATAACGGAGACGAAACATTTACCGAGATCTCTTTGTTTGATGGTGTACAGTCAGTTACAGAGTTCCATTGGGTCGATTTCGATGGTGATGGTGATCCGGACGCGGCTTTTCTGGATCAGTCAGGCAACATGTATCTGTTTGAGAATCTGAGATCCGGAGTTATGAAAGCTGTTGAAAATATTCCCCACTCAGAGGATGTTGCAGCTCTTATCTATGCTGATCTGAATGCCGATTCCTATTTGGATCTCATTATCCTGAAACAAGATGGTTCAGTTCACATGCTTTATTCGAGGCCTGAATTTACAGGCTGGCAAAGCGAACTTTTAATTGAGAGTAGCGGGCTGACTGGTTTGAATGGAAAGGTAAACAGCTCACTATTTATCCAGGATATGGATAATAACGGCAGGCTCGATTTAATACTGTCATTACCAAGTGAAACGGTAATCTGGCTTGGCGAAGATGAAGCCGGTTATCAAAGATTGCCTGCAGAACTGCCCGGAATTATTACATCCGTTGTGGATATTGACGGAGACGAAAGGCTGGATCTTCTGGGCTTTTCGGAAGATATGCAGCCATTTCAGCTGATAAACTCCGGAACCTTGGATTATAATGCAAGGTCGATTCGGGCAAGAGCATCGGGAACTGCCGGTGATCAGCGTATCAATTCATTTGGGATTGGTGGCGAGATGGAGGTGAGATCAGGCCTGCTCTATCAAAAACAGCCGATCAATTCGCCGATTGTTCATTTTGGCCTTGGAAACCACGAAGATACCGATATGCTTCGTATTATCTGGCCGAACGGCTCTGTTCAGGCAGAATTTGCAGAACTGGGAATCGGCTCCACTATCTTTAATGAACAAATACTGAAAGGATCATGCCCCTGGCTGTTTACACATAATGGAGATGAACATGTGTTTGTTACGGATTTGATCTGGAGGTCACCGCTGGGCCTTCGAATAAATGCACAGGAGACAGCAGGAGTGATTCAGACTGAAGATCGTGTGAGAGTACCGGGGAATATGCTAAAACCGAAGAATGGTGTTTATGATCTCAGAATTACAGCTGAATTATGGGAAACTCATTTTTTTGATATGATTAAACTCGTAGCCGTCGATCATCCGGAAGGCACAGATCTTTTTATTGATGAAAGGTTTGCATTTCCGCCGCCCGATCTCTCTTTTAAAATTACTGGTGAACCACGGCCGGTTGAACGTGTTCTGGATGAAAGCGGTATTGATCGAACCGATTTGATCCGGGAGATCGATCAGAATTATCTTCATGCGTTTCAAAAATCAAAATACCAGGGTTTGACAGAAGAGCACTCGATAGAGGTTGTACTTGGAGATGAGGCACCTGAAAGCGGACCGCTGTGGCTGCTGGCACATGGATGGGTCAGGCCCACCGACAGCTCCATTAACCTTGCTTTGAGCCAGGGCAGTAATAATTTGCCAAAAGGAATTCATGTTGAAATTCCGGACAAAAATGGGGAATGGACTACTGCTTACCCGGATATCGGTTTCCCTGCAGGAAAGACGAAAACGGTTATGATTGATCTTGAGGATGTTTTCCCTGAACCTTCAGATCGAAGGGTAAAATTGACAACATCAACCGAAACCTACTGGGATGCAATTCGCTGGGCTGAAGGCAAACCCGGAGCAACCTACACCGAAACAGAGCTGAATCCGGTTAAGATGCAACTGGCATACCGGGGTTATTCTGAGTGGATTAAGGAAGATGAATATTCTCCCGAGCTGCCTGACTACAGTGTGATTACAAGCACAACTCCGAGATGGCAGGATCTGATTGGTTACTATACCCGTTTTGGCGATGTCAGTGAATTGCTAAATATAATTGATGATCGTTACGTTATTATGAATGCCGGTGATGAATTGCAGCTTGAATTTGAATCACTTGAACCGCCGGCAGAGGGATATGTTCGTAATTTCGTTTTAATTGCTGATGGCTGGGTTAAAGATGGAGATTTTAATACCGGTCACTCAAAAACTGTTCGTCCGCTGCCGACACACAGCCAAACGGATGATGATTATTTTGAGTTAAATTATGAACGATTACAGGACGATCCGGTTTATCAGAAGCATAAACAGGATTGGGTTGATTATCACACCCGGTATATCACCCCTGAATTGTTTCGAACTGCTCTTAATTTTAAATAAGGGAATTTGAAAATTAATCATGATTTTCAGGTATTATGAATATTGACTTTATAAAAAAGTTAACGGTAATCCTTTTTTTTGCAGCTCTTCTGGGTACTCCTTATATGATGAAGCAACTGGATATCCGCAGTTCAGAAACTGTGACCGGTTCTGAAATGGAGTCTGCCTTAGAGCGATATGGATTCTTTTTAGAAGAAGTGTCGGAAGAGGCCGGCATTCAATTCACACATCAGAGTCCGAAACTGGATGAAAGGCTGGAACATATCCTTCCACAGGTTGCATCAATTGGTGCATCTGTATCGGTTGCGGATGTGAACAGTGACGGTTATCACGATATTTACCTGACCAACAGCCGCTACGATACGAAAAATGCACTCTATAAAAATAATGGAGATGGCACTTTTACAAATATAGCTCCTGAGATGGGAATTGCTGATCTCAATAAAGAGGGGTCAGGTGTCTCCATGGGTGCAATCTGGGGTGATTTCAATAACAGCGGTTACGAAGATCTGTTTCTGTATAAATGGGGAAAACCTGAACTATTCAGAAATGATGATGGCAAGGGTTTCACAAGGATAACAGCTGAAGCGGGGCTGCCGGATTGGATCAATGCAAATACAGCTGTCTGGCTGGATTATGACGGTGACGGATCTCTGGATCTTTTTATCGGCGGTTATTACGATGAAAGTATTAATTTATGGGAGCTCGAGTCTACCAAAATTATGCCCGACAGCTATGAATACGCTACAAATGGCGGGCGAAATTATCTATTCAAGAATAACGGAGACGGCACTTTTACAGACGTGACCGAAGAAACCGGGCTCACCAGCCGGCGATGGACGCTTGCGGCTGCCACGGCGGATTTAACCGGTTCTGGTTTTTCTGATCTTGTTATTGCAAATGACTATGGAGTGGATGAGTTTTTTGTGAATGAGAACGGCTCATACTTCAGGAGTGCCGGAGAAACTGCAGGAATAGGTTTTGCACCTAAAAGCGGTATGAGTGTGGCTTTTGGAGATATTCTGAATCAGGGGGTATTTTCGATGTATATAACAAATATTTCAGAACCCGGCGTGCTCATACAGGGAAATAATCTGTGGGTTCCATCAAAAATGAGTGATGATGTACCCGTATTTTCAAATCTCGCAGGGAATTTTGGTGTGGAATTGGGCGGATGGAGCTATGGCGGACAATTTGGTGATTTGAACAACAGCGGGTATCAGGATTTGTATGTTGCCAATGGCTATGTTTCAGCTGAAATGGGAACAGATTACTGGTACGATTTTTCAAAAGTAGCAGGCGGAAACAAGGCCATTATTCAGGATGCAAAAAACTGGCCGGCTATGAGCGGGCGAAGCCTTTCCGGTTTTCAGCAAAACAGAATCTGGCTGAATGACGGAGCCGGCCGTTTTCGTGAAGTTTCATCCAATGTGGGTGGGTTTCTGGATCTTGACAGCCGTTCAGTGGCTTTTGCTGATTTAAATAATAACGGGAATCTTGATATAATCGTAGCCACTCAAAACAACGAGGTAAAGGTTTACCGGAATCACACTGCCCCTGATCATAACTGGATTTCATTTGATCTTAAAGGTACAGAAAGTAATCAGAGTGCAATAGGCGCTATTGTTGAACTCCACTGGAATGGAAACCGGCAGGCACAGGTAGTTAGTGGCGGGAATGCATTTAGCTCACAAAACCAAAGGCCATTACATTTTGGATTGGGCAAAAATGCAGAAGTTGAAAAAGCCGTTATCCGATGGCCTTCCGGTATGGAGCAGGTGATTGATAAACCTGAAATATCCAGAATGCACCGGATCACAGAACCTGAGGGCAATTAATTTTAAATGTTTATGAAAGCAGATGTAAAAGGGGAAATCAGCAGCAAAGAAAAAAATTATCCGGATTCATCCACTCCGGCTAAGAATTCAGATACAACGTCCTCAGGCGTACCGAAACTTCTTGGCAAAGCAGACCTGAAGTATGGCAAAACTTATATGGCACCTCTGCTGATAACAGGAATTCTGCTTGCAGGACACCTTTCATTCGGAATTCTTGAAAGCTATGATAAATTTATCGCAGCGATTTCAGCAAGTTTTGCTGCAGAACTTGTTTTGGGCCGCTTTATCACAGGGAAATGGAGAAATCTTACAAGTGCATACATCTCAGGCATAAGTGTCGGTATACTTGTACGATCTCCGATGATTTGGCCGTTTGTACTTTGCAGTTTATTATCGATTTCATCCAAGTACGTTTTAAGATACAAAGGAACGCATATTTGGAATCCTTCAAATTTTGGGATTGTCGCATTGTTGATTATTGCTGCTGACAGTACCGCGGTTTTGACTGTTCAGTGGGGTAACAACATGTGGGCAATGGTGGTCATCTGGGTAGTCGGCTTTTTCTCGATCTATAAAGTCGACAGATTTCACATTTGTGCTACCTATGTACTCTCTTTTCTCGCTTTTGGATGGCTGCGCAGCATGTATACCGGTGATCCATATCTGAGTGAAATCGCGCTTATAACCGGGCCTATGTACCAGCTGTTTGTACTCTTCATGATAACAGACCCAAAAACAACTGTTCAATCCAGAAAGGGTCAATATTTAGTAGCTTTTCTGATCGCTTTTGTTGAAATGATATTCAGACTAAATGAAGCCGTATATGCCCCGTTTTACGCTCTTTTTCTGGTTGGCCCCATTTCACTGTTCATTGAACTTTGGTGGAAGCAGCAGAAAGAGAATAAGCTGAGTTCCATCAGTAACTAAGTAAGAACACAATGTGATCGAACTTCAAAACATTACCAAAATTTATCCCGGTGATATTCGGGCAGTAGATAATGTCTCATTTAAAGTCCGGAATGGAGAGGTTCTTGGCCTGATTGGAAAAAGCGGATGTGGTAAAACAACTACTCTGAAGATGATCAACCGGCTTATTGAGCCAACCGGTGGAAAGGTGTTGGTAAATGGCGAAAATGTACTTGAGAAAAATCCCCAGGAACTGCGCCTTTCAATTGGTTATGTGATTCAGCATATCGGGTTATTTCCGCACTTGACTGTCCGTGAAAATCTTGAAACTGTTCCAAAGCTGCTGAACTGGCCTGAAGAAAAGTTACAAAAAAGATGCCTGGAACTTATGGAGCTCATCAGCCTTGATGCGGATGAGTTTCTGAGTAAAATGCCTGATCAGCTGAGTGGCGGCCAGCAGCAGAGAATAGGCCTTGCAAGGGCATTAGCGGCGGATCCGCCAGTTGTTTTACTTGATGAGCCTTTTGGTGCACTCGATCCGATTACCAGGGAAAATATCCGGGAAGAATTCACTCAGCTTCAAGCGCGCATTCAAAAAACCATGGTGATGGTGACGCACGATATCTTTGAAGCTTTTGAACTGTGTGACAGAATTTGTCTTCTTAATGAGGGAAAACTTCAACAGGTAGGAAAACCCGCTGAATTATTGTTTAACCCTGAAAGCGATTTTGTGAAAACGTTTTTCGACTCCAACCGTTTTTTGCTTGAAATGAGTATTTTAACGGTTCATGATGTTGTCAAATTTGCGGAACCTGTTGTTACCCGTGCTGATGGGTTATTTGAATTTAAGGAGTCTTTACCCTTCCTGAAGGCATTCGAACTTATTGAGAATAGAACGAAAGAAGCTGTATGTGTAAATATCTTAAATGAATCAGGTGAAAGCAAAGGCGTATATAACCCTGAAGAGCTGTTCGATGCGTTTTACAGGGCAAGAAAAGCGATAAAGTGATATGGAGCAGTTATTTACATTTATAGCTGAAAATTCATCCGAGATGCTGCGGCAGACGGGAGAGCATATCGCGCTGACGTTCATAGCGCTGGCTATAGCGATACTGGCTGGCCTGCCACTTGGAATCCTGGCCACACGTTTTAAAAAACTGGAGACATCAGTTCTGGGCAGTGTGGGTGTCATTCAAACGATACCAAGTATAGCCCTACTGGGCATTCTGTTACCTGTTTTTGGAATAGGGGTGGTTCCGGCTGTTGTTGCCCTTTTTCTCTATGCACTGCTGCCAATTGTTCGAAATGTCCACTCCGGTATTAACGGTGTGGATCACTCAGTAACAGAGGCAGCCCGCGGAATGGGAATGTCAGACAACCAGATACTTGCCAAAATAGAACTGCCGCTTGCAGTACCGGTAATCTTTGCGGGAATCAGAACGGCTACGGTTATCAATGTTGGAGTGGCTACGCTTTGTGCACTGATCGGAGCAGGCGGACTCGGAGAATTTATTTTTCGCGGAATTGCGCTTAACAATGTTCAGATGATTTTAGCCGGAGCAGTACCCGCTGCGTTTCTGGCACTTGGTTTTGATGTGCTTCTGGGATTTATCCAAAAACATATAAAAATTCTGATTAAACCATTTTTTTACAGTTCTGCTGTTTTACTTATCGTGATCGTTCCATGGTTGTTTATCTCAATGTTTGATTCAGATACCCGGTCTTTCAGAGCAGGTATGCCCACGGAGTTTATGGAGAGGTCGGACGGTTATAAAGCATTGAAGCAGCATTACGGTTTTGATCTGCCGACAATGGAGATGAACCAGGCGCTGATGTATCAGGCGATAAAAAACGGAAGGGTGGATGTTATTGGCGGCTATTCAACAGACGGACGTATTGATGCTTTTGATTTAAAGGTGCTCAGGGATAACGAAAATTTCTTTCCTCCCTACAGCGCGGCACCTTTAATTCATCAGGAAACACTCAGGCAGTTTCCTGAGTTGGAAAATGCCCTGGGTAAATTGAGCGGACTGATATCGAATGAAGATATGATCGAAATGAACTTCAGGGTTGATGAAAAAGGTGAAAGTCCCAAAACTGTAGCCATTAATTTTTTGAAAGAAAAAGGTTTGCGCACCGATAAGGAGAGGGAGGGAACTGACGAAGTAATTGTTGGCGGGAAAAATTTTACCGAACAATTTATACTCGCTGAAATGTTTAAGAATGTAATCGAAAACTACACAGATCTTACGGTCGGTACACGTCTGGGGCTTGCAGGAACACAAATTGTTTTCGGCGCACTGACCAATCGTGAGATCGATCTTTACCCGGAATATACCGGTACCGGGTTGTATGTTTTGCTGAAAAGAGATTCCAAAACAGCCGCTGAACTCGGAAATAGTCAGCAACAGGTTTTTGAGTATGTGAAAGAAGAGATAAAAAAAGAATTCAATTTAGTTTGGCTGGATCCGCTTGGGTTTGAGAATACATACGCCATGATGATGCGCAGTGAGCAGGCAAACCGGCTGGGAATTGAGACGATCAGTGATCTTGTAGAATACCTTGATAACCGTCAGGTTCCGCTCCGCTGATTATTTCGTTATCAGCTATTCACCCAAAATTCCAGTTTACACCCCGTCCAATTTCAGGTTCTGGAAAATTCCAGTCAACCGCGCCCTGGTCGCATGCGTACATGCAGGTTCCGCACTCGATACAGTCTTCTACCTGGAAATGTACCTTTCCTTTGTCATCCGTTGTATAGCAGTTCGCCGGACAAACGTAAGTTGTGCATTTGTGCGGGCACACAGAGTTACAGATGTCAGTATTTACGACAATATGTGGCTTGATATCAGATTTCGCCTGGTTTCTGTAGTTTACAAGTCCCAGACGTTCTGTCAGTTTTAAATTTTTCATAGTGATTTGGCTCCTTTAAATCCTAATTTAATCATATCCCATGTGGATGCATGTTCTTTTATGGAATCTCGCATTAGTTTGCGTGCTTTCCTGGTCGGCTCACTTTTAATGGTAAAAAACTTGCGTCCGAAATCGTTAATCAGGTTCGGTACTTTATTTACCATCATCGGATCGTGAAGCAGATGAACAGCATCCTGAAAATTGTTTATATCTTTCATTACGTAGCTGTCCGACAATTTATTTTCATACTCTTTTAAATAGCCGGCTGTGAAATCGTCTTTTTCTTTTGCTGAAACAATGGTTTCAGCGGCGAGTATGCCTGAACGCATAGCATAATCCATTCCCTGTATTGCCTTTCCTGCGTTCATCAAAAGGTTGGCAGCTTCGCCGCAAATCAGTACACCATCTTTATAGAGCTTTTCAGGCATTACCCGTTTATCTCCTGAAGATACCACGTGAGCCGAGTATTCAACAATTTCTCCGCCCCGGATTGTGTCGGCGATTACCGGGTGGGATTTGAAGTGATTTAATATATCATGCGGCTTTTTTACTTTTTCACGAAGGTCATTAATGCCTAAAACCAATCCGATTGAAATAGTATCCCTGTTGGTGTAAAGAAATCCGCCTCCTTCAACCCCGTCTGTAGCGTATCCCACAAACTCATTGCTCATTCCGCTCAGCCCGTTCAGCTGAAAACGGTCTTCCAGCTTATTGCGGTCAAATCTGATAATTTCTTTGATGCCGGTAAGCATATGATCAGCAGGCACGTAGCTTTTCTGTAATCCTATTTGCCGGGTGAGCAGGTTATTTACTCCTTCTGCAATGATGATACTATCTGCGTAAAACTTTTCATCACCTGTTCTGATACCAACAGCCTTGTCATCTTCCATCAAAATCTCTTCTACCAGGATATTGGTTGCAAGAAAAGAGTCCATGGAATAATCACTTTCAGCAATTGCCTCTTCAACTTTGCCGGCCAGCCAGTGATCAAATTTTGCCCGTAAAACCACAACTCCGGAGTAGGGCGTTTCAGAAAAGTGGGATGATTTAAAGTCTACAGAAAAAGTCGACTGATCATCCATAAAGGTAAGCCTTCGGTGGTTTATAAAACGTTCCCATCCGCCGTCTTCTTCTTCCCAATAGTTTGGGACAAGCTTGTTTAAATCGTGTCCCCACAAAACACCGCCCGACACATTCTTTGATCCCGCAAATTCTCCCTTTTCAATCAGAAGAAACTTCATATTATTTTTGGCAAGTGTCATAGCGGCAGCAAGGCCGGCAACGCCTGCTCCTACAATAATACAGTCAAATTTTTCGTCCATATCAGCTTTTTATTTTTTTTATCTCATCAATAAAAGGAGGGAGTACTTTATAAAGATCACCGACAATCCCGTAATCGGCTATTTCAAAGATAGGCGCGTCCGGATCCTTGTTAATAGCAACAATAACTTTGCTGTTAGCCATGCCGGCCACATGCTGAATTGCTCCGGATATTCCGATGCCAATGTAGAGCTGTGGTGAAACCACTTTGCCTGTCTGGCCAATCTGGAGACTTGGATCCATTACACCGGCTTCTGTCAGTGCCCGTGAGGCGCCGACGCCTGCGTTTAATAAGGAGGCCAGTTCTGTAACCAATTTCTGTGCTTCTTCATCTTTAGCACCTCTGCCGGCTGAAATAATAGTTTCAGCTTCAGCAAGGTCAACTCTGTCGGAAGAAGAGGTAATAATTTCTCTTAATGTTATTCGCAGTTCACTTTCATCAAAAGAAAAATCTATTGTTTCGAAGGTTGTATCCGTTTCTTTTTCCTGAAGATCATACGAACCGGCACGAACTGAAACCAATACTGGTTCACCTTCTGCACTGACTTCGGAGTTAATTTTTGACGCCATTACGGGTCGCACGGCCTTTACACCGCTGTCTGTAAGTTCAAAAGAGGAGACATCGGGCAGTGCGGCAGCTTTACGGTTGGCAGCAAGTGCTCCAAGAACATCCTTGGTGCCTTCAGTTGAAGCAAATGCCATCAGTCTCGGATTAATTTTATCCATGGCAACTGACAGTGCCTTGAGTAGCGGTGTGTTCAAATGATTTTTAAATATGGGATCCTGAGTGGTGTAAATTACAGATGGCCCGTATTTTTTCACAGTGTCCGCATACTTTTCCGGATCGGGGTCGATAATTAGTGCTGCTGATTCAAGATTATTTTCATCAGCAAGCTGTACACAGTAGGATAATACTTCAAGAGAGGATCGCTTGATTTTACCATCTGCAATAGCGATATAAGTTAGTAGAGTGCTCATTGGATATCTGTTATTTAATTAAATTTGGTTTGTGAAATTTCAGTGCAGCCCGGACTATAAAACGTTTGCTTCTTCGTCGAGCAGATGAACAACTTCTTTTGCTATCTCTTCGGGCTCTCCGTCAAACTTTTTACCCGGTTCCCGGCCTGGTTTTTCCTGGTATCCGATAATTGTAGTCATCTTGTCTATGGAAGCCGGATCAAGTCCAAGATCTGTCAATGTAATACTATCTACGGGCTTCCGCTTCGATTGCATGATTCCTTTCAGGCTTGGAATGCGTGGTTCATTCATATCATTAGAGCAGGTAACTATTCCGGGTTTTGGAAGTTCAACAATTTCTCTGCCCGCATCTCCCTGGCGGCTGACAATCAGCTGGTCATTTTCCAACTCAAGACCAACAGCATTAGTTACGTAGGGGAGGTCAAGCAATCTGGCGAGCATACTTCCTGTAAGCCCGGAGTCAGTATCCTGGCTCTGCTTGCCACAGGAAATAAAATCAAACTCTGACTTTTCAAAGAATTTTGAGAGTATTTGTGCGTAAGCTGCCGAATCAAAATTTTCTTGTTGATCTGTGATGATGTGTGTGCCTTTGGCAGCTCCCATTGCAAGAGCTTTCCGCAGTGTCTCTTTCGCTTTTTCACTTCCAACCAATACCACTTCTACATCGCCGCCATGTTTTTCCGTAAGAACAAGAGCCTCTTCAACAGCTGATGCGTCATAAGCATTTAGGATCATTCGGTCTGTGTCCTGTATCAATTGGCCCTCTTTAATCTGCAGAGGAGCATTGACATCGGGTACTTGCTTGATGCAAACAATAAATTTCATACGTCTGTATTTTTTTGAGTTAAATATGGTTCCTGTAAATAACTAAAATTGATGCATGGAACCGCTTTTTTGATTTCTACAATATACAAAACAGGGACGAAAATTCTGTAATGGAACTGCCAAATTATTCTGATCGTGATAATGAAAACAATCTGGTATAAAAAAAAGTTTAAACTACTGTTAGCTGATTACAACACGATGAAACAAATGGAGAGTTTTCTGCTATAATGTGACCGGGTGAATTATGGGCCGGATTAAAATTTTCTCAGAGGTGAATTCAATAAATTTATATTACACTTGATTTTATAGAACAGCAGTCAAAAAATGGCCGCGTAAGTTGTTAGAATAACTTAATGTTAAGTGCTGTTATGTAACAAAGCTGACAATCATTCATCTTGAATAATAGTTGACTAAAGATATTTTTCTCTAAAAAAAACCAGTGATGCGTGTATTAATTGTAGAAGATGACTTAATTATTTCGCTTGTACTTGACAGGATGATTCATCAGTTGGGACATGAACTCGTGGCAAAAGTAACTACCGGTGAAAAAGCTATCGAAGTTGCTTGCAGTGAATCGCCCGATATGATCTTGATGGATATTCGATTGGCAGGTGACCTTGATGGTATCGAAACCATGGAAGAAATTCATAAAGTGAGTCAAATTCCCGTTATTTATATTACCGGTAATAATGACAAGAGAAACAGAGAACGTGCAAAAAAGACTAATCATATTGATTTTTTAATCAAACCTGTAAGCATTGAACAACTTGAACGGTGTTTTACAGAGGTAACACAGTCTGTCTGATTTCTCTGCAACTCCATTTCGGACAAGTTCAAATCATGATCATGCCCGTGGATGGAACTCTTTGTGAACCTGGTGAAGCATCGACCGGTCAACATGAGTATATATTTCAGTAGTCATAATAGAAGAATGACCTAACATTTCCTGAACTGCCCTGAGATCTGCCCCTCCTTCAAGAAGATGCGTTGCAAAAGAATGACGGAAAATATGAGGATAAACATTTTTTTTAATTTTTGCCTTCCCTGCATACTTGTTTACAATATTCCAGATACTCATGCGTGTCAGCGGCCCGCCTCTTTGATTGAGAAAAAGTCTGTTTTTAGCTTTTTCAGGGTTCTTCTTATTTAAAAATTCAGGTCTGGAAAGTTCAAGGTAATGTTCAATGGACGATTGAGCAAATTCTCCAACCGGAACCAAACGCTCTTTACTGCCTTTGCCAATCACACGGATAAAACCAATCTCAAAGAAAAGGCGGTCTGGCTGCAGATTCGTTAACTCACTTACCCTCATTCCGGTTGCATAGAGAGTCTCCAGAATAGCGGCATCACGGATTCCGACTTTCGTTGTTCTGTCAGACGTCTTAATGATACGGTTAATTTCATCTGCAGTAAGTACCTCCGGAAGATTTTTGGATTTTTTGGGTAAATCAATGAGTTCAGCGGGATTCGCTTCCGTTAAATGCTCCACTACAGCAAACTCATGAAAGCTTCTGATACTTGAAATATTTCTGGCAATGGAGCTCACCGAGAGATTTAAATCAGTAAGCAGCTCCAGAAATAGTTCAATGTGCTGCAGGGTAACACCCCCAAGATCTTTAATTTTTAGTTCGCCGGTTAAAAATAAGAGGTACCTTTGCAGATCGGTTTTATAGGATTCAATTGAATTTTCAGCAAGTCCTTTCTCAAGTTTTATAAATTGTAAATAGTGATTTAACTCCGATTCAAAAGATCTGTCCGTCACCGCTTTACTCATCTATTTTTTGTGATCTGCTTCCTCTTTAGATTCCGCTTCTTCCTGATTGTTACCACCGGCATCTGAAATTTGATCTTTATCTTTTTCCGGCTTCTCTTTTTTATCTTCAGGATACTCAACTCTTTTATGGTATACACCAACAAGAATATTCAAAAATGCATCTTTGATTATTTTTATCTGGCGGAAGGTAAGCGGACAATCATTAAGCTGATTGTCTGCGATATTACCATCCACAAGCCTGTCGATCAGGGATTCGAGCTTTGAATAAGTGGGATCTTTCATTGATCTTGACGCCGCCTCTATTCCATCTGCCAAAAGCATAATACCCTGCTCTTTTGTAGCGGGTACCGGGCCATCGTACCTGAAATCCTTTTCCTGCACCTTGCCTTCCGTGTTCTCTTTTTTCCGGGCCTTCTCATAAAAAAATTTGATTACTGAGGTCCCGTGATGTGTCTTAATAAAATCAATGATAACTTCCGGTAAATTGTGTTCCCTGGCAATTTTAACTCCATCGCTTACATGCGCCTTAATAATAAGGGCACTCATTCTGGGTTTCAGCTTGTTGTGCTCATTACCCCCAGTCTGGTTTTCAATGAAATATCCCGGTTTTTCAATTTTACCGACATCGTGAAACATTGCAGCAACCCTGCATAACAATGCATTTGCACCAATAGCAGACGCAGCTGACTCTGCAAGGTTTGCGACCTGAAGACTGTGATGAAACGTTCCCGGTGCCTCGTTCATCAGGTCTTTGAGCAATTTGTGATTGGTATCACTCAATTCAAGCAGAGTAAAATCAGTGGTGATTTTGAACATTTTTTCAAATAAAAGAATAAGCGGGTAGGTAAAGAGAATAAAAAAGGAGTTAACCAGTACAAAAAACCCATCATTTAAAAATTTCTCCCAGCCTCCGAACCGTGCAAGTGCAAAACCGCCAATTACTGCGAGATATGTCAAAAGTACAACACCTGGGGTGGTAAAAAAGAATTGGGACCTGTTTTTGATGTCCCGCACTGAGAATACGCCAAGGCTGCATGCAGAAGTGGTTGCCACGAGGTATTGGAAATTATAATCATGGTAAAGTCCCGTAATTATAGCAAGCGTAAATGTTGCCAGAAGACCGACTCTCGAATCAAATATGATTGTGAGTATAATCGGGGCAACCGCAACAGGCACTATATAGCTGTTCACCTCTTCGAACGGATAAGCGATTGCACTGGCGACACATATTATCGTGAGTGTCAGAAATACAAGAAGAAACATGGAGATATCTTCATAGATTTTTCTTCGGTATAAATAGATATACATGAAGAAAACAAATGAAGAGATTGCAATCACAATCACCTCACCGCTGTAGCGGAGCCAGCGTTCAAGCCCGGAAGCCGTTGATGCTCTTGCAGAAGCAAGGCTCTCAAGCATATTTGCTTTTTCTTCGGTTACAATGTCGCCCCTCCGGATAATAACCTGGCCCTGGGCTACCGCACCCTTGGTTCGTGAAATTTCATCGAGGTTTTCCTGAAGCCGGGCTTGAGTATCCGATTCACTGTAAATTAAATTTGGAACAATAACCTGATCAAAGATCTGAGCCGCAAGAGCAGCTCTGTCGGCCGAGTAGAGCCGGATAAAACGGGAACTTGCGTATTCTAAAGCTTCTGTACGGTCTCGCACTCCCGATAAATTTACCGTTCTTTCTGTTCTATCCTCCAGGTTACGAACGGTAATTTCCGTTTGTGATATTTCACTTTTAGGCTTGTCAATGACTCCATCACTGAATAGGTCTCCGAGGATGTCATTAAGATTATTCCGGATATCGTTTATAATCAGACGGGACGATGGCTGATTATTCATCTGCACTTCTGCATAATTTTCCAGAAGTGTGTTCCAGGCAGTTTGTGTAAATCTCAAATCGCTGAGGTTTTTTTCCTGGATGAAACGCAAACTGTCATTTTGAGCGGATACTTCCGGATTTTCAAAAGATCGCTGCCACTGCAGGTAAGAATCCAGCACTGGCTGCATACTTCGGTAAATCGAATCGATCCGGTTTTGAATTCGTAAATCAGCATCGGTATCTACATGAAATATTGGAACCGTATTTTCTCTGACTGCCTGACGCTCAGATTGAAGTTCGGATTCACTCTTCTTCAGGGAAAATGTAAATGGAGCAGTCAGGTCATTCGCTTTCCACGGTTCTCCTATCGCATAGTTGGAGACAGGTTGAAAGGAGGGCTGAGGTAATATGAGAACAATCACCAGCAGAAAGGTAAAAAATATTAAACCTCTGGCATATCTCCTCTTTTTGTCAGCCGATTCCTGCTCTTCCTTTTTTTTCTTTTCCCCAATATTTGGAACGCCCTTCTTATCTTTTGGAGAAAGTCCGAATTTTTCAAGTATGCTCATAATAATCGATTCATTAACGCGATTCCCGGCACGTTGTTATTCTACTAAGAAACAAAAGTATAGCAAGGGAGTTGTTCAGAACAAAATTTCAGCTCTTTATTCTTTACGTTTGTTTATAGACACCTGTTGTAAAATCTAAGAAACGAATATTGATATCTCTGTTTTCAATTTGTTTCCATTCTAATTAAATTTTTGAATTCATCTTCTGTAAGAACATGAATACCCAGATTTTTAGCTTTTTCAAGTTTGCTGCCGGCTGCTTCACCGGCAAGCAGATAATCTGTGTTTTTACTGACTGAAGAGGTTGTAATTCCTCCATGCTTTTCAATCAACTCAGTTGCCTCTTTTCGGGTCAGTCCCGGGAGTGATCCTGTCAATACAAATTTCAGCCCTTTAAATTTGGCAGAAACTATCTCTTTCTCTTCGTTTTCAAACATTAGCCCATGATTTTTTAGCTGTTCGATCAGCTGAAGGTTTTTATCATGGCGAAAGAACGCAATAACAGACTCTGCGATTTTAGGGCCGATTGAGTCAACACTGATAAAATCATTAAATGTTGCTTCAGCCAGTGCATCAATGTCCTGAAAAGCAGATGCTAAATCCCTGGCTACTGTTTTGCCAACATAGCGGATTCCAAGGGCATATAAAACCCTCTCAAACGGTTGACTTTTACTTTTTTCAATTGCATTCACAAGATTTTGCGCACTTTTTTTCCCCATCCTTTCCAGGGGAATCAGTTGACGGGCAGTCAGTGAATATAGATCTGCGTATGTTTGAATAAGCTGGTTATCCACAAGTTGATTTACAACTGCTTCACCGAGGCCTTCAATATCCATGGCATCGCGGGACGCAAAATAGATAATTCTTTCCCGGACCTGAGGCGGACATTGCGGATTTACACATCGCCATGCCACTTCTCCTTCAAATTTTTCCAGTTTCTCACCACAGGCCGGGCATTCGGAAGGCATGCTAAATGGTCCCGGACGGCCAATTCTATCCGGGTTTACAACACTCACTACCTGGGGGATGATATCACCGGCTTTTTCAACAACAACCGCATCTCCGGCACGAATGTCTTTTCTGTGAATTTCATCTTCATTATGCAGAGTGGCGCGTCTTACGGTTGTTCCTGCAAGTTCAACCGGTTTAAGTTCAGCCACAGGCGTGATGGTTCCCAGCCTGCCCACTTGCAAGGTAATTGATACCAGGGTTGTTGCCGCTTGTTCAGCTTCAAACTTATAGGCAATCGCCCATCGGGGAGATTTGGCAGTTCGTCCCAGTTCACTTCGGTACCTCTCCTCATTTACTTTAATGACTACACCATCTGTTTCAAAAGGGTGATCATGGCGGATTGAATTCCAATGGTTAATAACCTCAAATAATTCATCTATACCGGAACAGACATGGAAATAATCGGATACAGGTAAATTGTACTCTTTCAGCATTTTTTGTTTCTGCTCCTGCGTTCGATTGATATCAGCATGCTCAAGAAGCAAGTCGAATGCAAAGAAACGGATTGGCCGCCTGGCTACCTCCCGCGGGTCTTGCATTTTCAGCGTACCGGCTGTAGAATTACGGGGATTGGCAAACTGCGGCAGCCCCTGTTCTTCACGATATTGATTCAATCTCAGGAAAGCCTCTTTTTCCATGTACGCCTCTCCCCGGACTTCCACAATTTCAGGAGGAGTGCCGCCCAGTTTTAGCGGAATGTCCCGGATTGTTTTTATATTGGCTGTGATATCATCGCCACGCTCGCCATCACCCCGGGTTGCACCTAAAATAAGTTTTTTATTTTCATAGCGAAGCCGGATGGATGCTCCGTCAAATTTTAATTCAGCGATATACGAAAAATCTTCGTGAGCAAGGATATTTTTGACCCGCTTGTCAAAATCACGTAGTTCATCTGCATTATAGGTATTTGACAGACTTAAAAGAGGGTCCGGATGTTCAACGGTCGGAAATGACTCGGAAACAGAGCCGCCTACGCGGTTTGTAGGCGAATCGGGATCACCGAGATTAAATTTCTCTTCCAGGTATTCGAGTGTTTTGAGAGCTTCATCAAACTCCTTATCTGAAATAAAAGGTTTTGCTTCGTCATAATAGGCCCTGTTGGCGCGCTCAACAAGATCTCTTAGTTGTTCAACACGTTTTACTGCATCTTTTTTTTCCATGAATAAAAAAATTAGAATGTGGGCCTGTTTGCAATTGAATCAGGCTCTGCCATGGCTTCAGGGACTTCAAGAGGCACGGGTGTTCTCCATTTTAATTCAGATTCAAAAAATGAGCGGTTAAGTTCTACCATGTTAACTTCCGGATTAAAATGTTCCTGTCTGAAATTTTCGATTAAATGACCATTCAGAAACATGAGCATCTGGCTGTAACGGCCCCTGACCCGGATCGAATCACTGAATTCAAATCTCAGCATAACGCCCTGGTCAACCCAATAGGGATCAATTCTCGGTTTCAAATCACTCCAAACACGAACAGGATCCAGGTTTCCGGAAGCAGCATAAATAGAAAGATAAAGGGTATCCGGCAGAGGTTGATCCTGCTCTGTTTCTGAAGGTGTTTCTGAAAAATCAAGAGCGGGACCGTTTTCAGTTTCAATATCGGGCGGTGTTACCTCAGTTTGAGCATTTTTAGAAACTGATTGATCGCTTTCTGAAAAAAAATCACTTTCAAATATCACAAAAGCCACAATGATTGCAATAATTACAATGATACCGATACTAATCAGCCAAATTGATTTTGGTTTTTGTACTGTACTGATTTTCCGTCCAAGATCAGCCCAGTTCACCGTTCTGACTTCAGGCGGCGGTGTGGGTTCAAACGATGATTGATCCTCCTCATAATTTTTACTTGTACCTGAACTCTCTTTCTCTGACTCTTTTTTTGTTTTTTTCGATTTTACATCAGGAGCTTTTGGAAGAACCGTTTTTTCGCCTTGCTCCCTGAGTCCCGGATACTGTTGAACCAACAGGCCATTGTAATTCCCTGCTTCCTGTTGATTGAGAGCTTTGATGATAATTTCATCTTTTATTTTCAAGCCTCTTGCATACGTTCTGACGAAACTTCTGACATAGGTTTTTATTTCCACGGATTGTTTGAAAATTTCCCCACTCTCAATAGCACGAATCGTATCTACGGGTATTTTCGTAATATCATGTATATCCTCAACAGAGTATTTGAGATATTTTCTGATTGTAGCAAGATCTTTTCCGACAGACGACATTTTTTGATAAATTAAGATTTAATAAATTGAAACAATTTACGTAAACCTGTTTTCTATGAAAACCGGAATTACATAAAAGCGCAATGGATTTTAAGTTTTCATGCCTTTATTTGTTTCAGGATATGAACATTTTATCAACATTATTCATCAAGTATAGTAAGTATTTATTTCCAATCTGTAAATCAAAATAGTATGAGACGTTTTTTGAAACCCCTGCACGATTTTATTTATCCTCACTGTTGTATTTGTTGCGGGCAAAGTATAGAAAATTACGAAATTTATATTTGTGATTTTTGCACTCTTATGCGGTTCGAGACAACTGATAATAAGAATCTTATCGTTCCGGAATCTGTACTTGATGTCGTATCGCTTTGGAAATTTGATAAAGGGGGTTATTTACAGGAAATTTTGCATCAGTTAAAATATAATAAAATACAGGGCGCAGGAACTCATCTCGGAAAGTTACTCGGAAAAAAAATTCTTGAAACATTTCCTGAAATTGGGAGTGAAGTAATCCTGGTGCCGGTTCCTTTGCACAAGTCAAAAGAGAAAAAAAGGGGATTTAATCAGGCAAGGTCAATTGCAGAAGGAATTTCAAATCAGACCAACTGGCCGTTGATTGATGAAAATGCAATTCAGAGAGTAAAAAAAACCAAAACCCAAACAGGCTTGAATAGTGAACAGAGAGCGATGAATCTGAGTAAAGCCTTTGTTGTGAATGTCAAAAAAGATCTTGAAAACAATATACCGATAATTGTGGATGATGTGTTCACTACAGGAACAACAACTTTTGAACTTGTGAAAGCAATTCATAGTGAGATGGGTACAGCATGTTACATAGCAACGGCTGCTCAGGCCTGAAGACTGTTTTCTTATAAAGAGTGACTGCTTCCTGATCCATTTGTTATCAGTTTGTAAACTTTAACAATTATATCAAGCTATCATTTCTTCCCTGTTAAGGATATATTTGAAGCAATATGCTTGAAAATTCAAAAGATGATATTAATATTTTAGAGACCAATCTCTATACAGTCACTTCAGGGGGACACTGGTTTAATGCAACCAGCCAAACGGTTGATGAATTTGTGCCCGGCTTATTGGAAAAACACAATTTTGATAAATTGATCTCAAAAGCTGTTTTATGGATTGACAGTACAGACAGCATTGCATTGCTTCTCTATTTTATACTCGTATTTACAACAAATACTATAGCTGCAGCAGTAGTGGCTCTTATGTTTCATATTTGGTGGTATTTTAATAAGAGTGCGTTTGTGAATCTTCTGTTTATGCCAGTCATCAACATCTTAAATAAAGATTTCACTCAGCTTTTAATTGCCGCTGTTGCTTTAAGTTTCCTGGGTATCAATGAAAATTATCTGGGACTGTTGATAGGAGTAATCTATCTCTTTTTATTTAAAGTGGGTTTACTAAGGCTTTTGCTGAATAAAATTCTGCAGGATAAAATGAAAAACAGTCTCCCTCTAAATGACAGAGTTTTCAAAATGGTTTTAATAAAGTATGCCATTTATGAGAATATTGCACCGCCGGAAGTTGAAAAGATCGATAAGCATGTCCAAAATGCAATTATGAAAAATAGAATGAATCGCAAAAAATGAATGCGAAAACACTTTTTTTCGCCCGGCATGGTGAAACTGATTATAATAAAAACAAATTGTTGCAAGGCCGCGGAATTAATGCATCGTTAAACCAAAACGGCCTCATCCAGGCCGAACTGCTTGCCGGCTACCTGAGCAGATATCCGCTGGAATGTATTATCAGCAGCAGCCTTAAAAGATCTTATGAAACTGCCGAACTTCTTGCAAATCGAATCAACATTGACATACTCCAAAAAAGTGATCTGGATGAAATGGATTTCGGTGATTTTGAAGGGGCAACTTTCAGTGAAGTGGGAAAAGAACTGAAGTATTTTCAGCGTGAATGGGCTAATGGCAAAACAGATTTAAAACTTCCCGGAGGGGAATCACCCCGGGATGTCTATCTCAGAGTATCCAGCTGTATAAATTCAATTATCAATGAAAACGGGCAAACCTATTATGCTTTTATTGTACATGGACGTCTTATCCGGATAATTCTTTCTGAGTGGCTTGGGTACGGTCTGAATAATATGCAAAGAATCAACCATTCGAATGGAGGTGTGAATAAACTGGTTACAAACGGCAGTAAATACATTTGTGTCAGTTATCTGAATAAAACAGATCATCTAAAAGCTGAAGCGGCAGGCAATCCGGAATAATTTATTAAAAATATGAATGTAATATTCTTTTCATGAGTGAAAAAGTAAAAAAGATGTTTGCTGACATCGCCAGTGACTATGACAGAATCAACTCCATACTATCTTTTGGCGTTCACAATGCATGGCGAAAGAAAACGGTTCTTGAAAGCGGGGCTGCTCCGGGAGATGATATTCTGGATTGTGCTACCGGAACCGGAGATCTGGCGCTTGAATTTAAGAAAACAGTAGGTGAGAACGGATATGTTTTGGGAACTGATTTCTGTAAAGAAATGATAGAACACGCACCGGCCAAAGCTGATGAGATAAATCTGGATGTCGATTTTCAGGTTGCAGATGCAATGGACCTTCCGTTTGACGATAACCGGTTTGATGTTTCAAGTATTGCATTTGGTATTCGGAATGTTGATGATCCTGTGGTATGTTTGCAGGAAATGTCACGTGTTGTTAAACCGGGAGGCAAGGTTGTTGTTCTGGAGTTTGGCCAGCCGACAGGATTTATCAGAATACCGTATCAATTGTACAGCAAACACATCATGCCGGCAATAGGCGGATGGCTCAGCGGAAACAAGGAGGCATATACTTATCTTCCTGAGACAAGTGCCGCTTTTGCTTCAGGCGAGTCTTTTCTTAAACTTATGGAAGAAGCAAACTCATTTGCATCGAAAAAAGCTGTAAAGTGCACGGGCGGAATCGCATATATATATGTTGGTTCAGTAAAATAAACTTATATTTAGATCCTTATTCTAATGAATTAAAATTATTTATATGCAAATAGAAGAGATTAAAAAATATATTCCACACCGTTACCCGTTTTTACTTGTAGACAGAGTGCTTGAACTTGAGGAAAACCGGATATTGACAATTAAAAACGTTAGCGTCAATGAAGAATTTTTTAACGGGCATTTTCCGGGCACACCCATAATGCCCGGAGTGTTACAACTTGAAGCTCTGGCACAAAGCGGCTGCATTATGCTGATGAAAAATAAAGTAGAAGAGCCTGAAAAATATCTGATTGTATTTACGGGAATTAAAAGCGCCAAATTCAGAAAATCTGTTGTTCCGGGGGATCAGTTGCGAATGGAAGTTAAATTGACAAACCAAAGGCGAAATTTTATAAATATGGAAGGAATAGCACAGGTAGATGGCAATAATGTATGTGAGCTCGTCGCATCTGCCGCAATAGTTCCGATTGAAAAAGCATGAGTACACAGAGCAGATCAAATAATCCGGTAAAAGTAACTACTCAAACAGTTGTTGAAATGAAGCAGAGAGGCGAAAAAATCAGTATGCTCACTGCTTATGATTATACCATGGCCGGTATTGTGGATTCCGCAGGTATCGACGTAATCCTGGTCGGGGATTCAGCCAGTAATGTAATGGCCGGATTTGATACCACGGTACCGATGACACTTGATCACATGATCTATCACACCTCGTGTGTGGTTAGAGGCGTAAACAGAGCTCTTGTGATTGCTGATCTGCCGTTTATGAGTTTCCAGGTAACTGCAAAAGAGGCATTGATAAGTGCAGGCCGGATGATGAAAGAAGCAGGCGCGCACGGAGTAAAACTCGAAGGAGGAAGCAGTGTCATAAATACCGTAAAACGGATAGTGGACGCAGGAATTCCCGTAATGGGACATTTGGGCCTTACACCACAGAGTATCTATAAATTCGGAACGTATAAAGTTCGGGCAAAAGAAGAGGAAGAAGCAAAGAAACTGATCGAAGATGCCCGTAAACTCGAGCAGGCAGGTGTATTCTCGATTGTTCTGGAAAAAATTCCTGCTCAGCTTGCAAAGAAAGTAACGGATGCCATATCAGTGCCAACGATTGGAATTGGTGCAGGTTCTGATTGTGACGGACAAGTTCTGGTTCTGCACGATATGCTTGGCCTGAACAAGGATTTCTCACCGAGATTCTTGCGCAGGTATGCAGATCTGAACGAAATAGCCGGAGAAGCTGTCAAAAATTACATATCAGACGTTAAATCCGGTGATTTTCCAAATGAAAATGAAAGATATAATTAAGATTTGTTATGAGTGATAAAAGACCGCTTATACTGGTTTGCAACGATGATGGTATTTTTTCGCAGGGCATTAAAGCACTTGCAGAAGTTGCTGATGAATTCGGAGATGTTGAAATTGTAGCACCTGATCGTCAGCAGAGCGCCGTTGGGCATGCTATAACAGTATCAACTCCTCTCAGATCAAGATCTTTCCAGATTGATAACCGTTTTCACGGGCAGGCTGTGACTGGCACACCTGCAGATTCGGTAAAACTTGCACACAATCAGCTCTTGTCAAGAAGGCCGGACCTGGTTGTGAGCGGAATCAATCATGGCAGCAATGCTGGTATAAACATTCTCTATTCCGGCACAGTAAGTGCCGCTACGGAAGGTACTATCCTCGGGCTGCCATCCATAGCGGTGTCATGCACTGACTTTAGTGAGGAAGCAGATCTTTCCGGCTCAAAAGATGCTGCAAGAAAAGTAATTGGCTATGTATTAAACCACGGACTGCCAGGCGGAGTGACATTAAACCTGAACGTTCCTGCAGGGCCATTGAAAGATATTAAATGGACAAGACAGGCTCACAGCCGCTATGTGGAAGAGTTTGAAGGAAGAATGGATCCCAATAACAGATCTTACTACTGGCTTACAGGAAAATTTGAACTTCTGGATGATAAAGATGATAACGATATTTCCATGCTTGAAAAGGGATATGCATCACTTACACCCATTCAATATGATTTAACCTCTTATTCGCTTCTCAGGGATCTGAATCAGATAGAGCTTTAAATTTAATTTTCGAATAAGGTCTCTTTAATAAGCCGTTTAGGTCCGTGCAGTATGAAGAATTGTGTTTTAGATCCGGAATGAACTACTTTCCCCACAAAAGATAGACCTCGTAGTAATCCTCAATTTCATGAACCTCCATAGTGAGAAGTTTTAGCTGAGCTTTCTTTTCATCATTAACTCCCGCTTTTTTCTTCGCCTCATCAAGCCCTTTATTATATGATATTTCCATCGAGCGGGATTTTCCGTGTGAAGAAAACAGCTGACTGTAACCGGAGTATTTACTTCGGACAGAGTTTGGTGACCGGTACCATGACGGGGACTGTGAATTACTCTTGTCTGAAAATTTGAGAATTTTAAATTCAAAATCGGATACCGGACTATTTGAAGGATCTGCCAGTTCGATATTATAACTTCTGTTTAATTCAAAATTTATAGTTGCCGGTGTTTTCACAGCCCTCTCCCCATTAATTTTTATAGATACGTCTCGTTTTTTAGAGAACAGATCAGAATGAACATCAACTGACCGTTGGGCTTCGGTGATTAAAGGCAAAAGCAGAAAAAGCATTATCAGTGTATATCTCATAAACTCTCTATTTCTTCCGATTGACAAATCTTGCTGTAATTTATTTAATAAATTTTGAATTACAAGAAATTTTATGAAATTCTATAACTTTACAAGAAAAGAGTTCTTTTTTCAGGAGTTAATCCGCTTTTTTTAAAAAGGGTTGTTCAGAAGATGATTTGTGATTCTGGTTGAGGATTTCCCATCTCCAAAGAGTGCTTCTTTTCTGTTTTTTCTGCTGCCGGTTAAAAAATCTTCAGCATTTTTAATAATGTCTGCCTCATTGGAACCGACAAGCACCCCGGCACCTGATTCAATCAATTCAGGCCTTTCCGTTTTATTTCGCAGTACAAGTACCGGCGTTCCCAGTGCCGGGGCTTCCTCCTGGATACCGCCCGAATCGGTCATTATAAGATCAGAAGCAGACATCAGAGGGATGAAATTGAAATAACTTAAAGGTTCTGTAAGTTGAATTTGTGTGTGATTTTGAATCATATCAAGATGCTGTCTTACAGATGGATTAGGGTGAACCAGAAATATAAATTTGTAGTCAGCGTGAATATCGGCAAGCTTAAGTATGGCTCTGTAAATCTTTTTTTGAGCTTTCCCATAATTCTCACGGCGATGAGATGTGAGCAAAATCAGTTTATCATCACCAGATACAGAGTAGGATTGCCTGATAACCGATCTTTTTACATCCTGCTTTTCAAGAATTAAATTCATCGCATCAACTACCGTATTACCGGTTACCAGGATAGAATTTTCATCTACCTGTTCCTGCAAGAGGTTCTCTTTAGCACTGGCAGTCGGAGCAAAATGTACAGATGCTAATGTGGAAATTAATCTTCGATTCATCTCCTCCGGAAACGGCTGACTCAAATCATGTGACCGGAGGCCTGCTTCCACATGTGCAACTTTAATCTTTTCCAGAAAAGCGGCCTGCGCCCCGGCTAATCCTGATGATGTATCACCCTGTACCACCACCCATTCCGGTTTAATACGATTTAAAATAGGAGGCAATTCGGATAAAAGCCGTTGCATAACATAAGCAGGAGCCTGGTTCTCTTTCATAATCTGAAGATTGAAATCAGGTTTGATATCGAACCATTTCAGAATATCATCTGCAAGGCCTGCATGTTGCCCGGTGTGAACAACAATCGGTTTCTGACCAATCTGTTGAAGTTTTAAAATAAGAGGGGCCAATTTGATGACTTCAGGGCGGGTTCCCAGCAAAATCAAAATTTTACTCATGATTGAACCAGCTTTCTGTAAACGTCCAATGTTACGTCAGCTACATTTTTCCAGCTGTAATTATCCATGATCACATTCTTCAATGCAGCGGGATAACTGGAATTTAAAGCCGATTTTACTGTTTTTATGATCGATGGGATTGAATTAGGTTCAAGATAAAATGCCTCATCTCCAAAGTACTCCCGTGTTCCTCCAAAACGGGTTATAGCAATTTTACAACCGGCAAGTGCGGCTTCAAGAGCTGCAATACCCGGCGTTTCAAAAAGAGAGGGAAGCACAAACGTATCCGCAGCCGCATAAGCTGAAGCCAATAACGGATCATCATTTTGAACAGAGTCAATCAGAAGGATGCGATCATTCAGGTTTGCAAGATTTAAACAATCACGACTGTAAACGTCAGTTTTAAATGAGCCGATAATGACAAGATCATGATCAATATCTTCAAAAGCTTTAATAAGCCGCCAGACATTTTTTCTTGCTGCTGATGGATCTCCTACAAACAGAACATAATTTTTGAGCCCGTATTTCTGAAAAAAATGATCGGGTTTTGCCTCTGAAAATTTTAAATTCACACCATTGGGCACAACTTTTATTTTGTCTTTTGAAATACGAAATCCCTCTTCAATTAAATTTGCTTCTGATTCTGTGTTAGGAAGGATGGCGTCTGCGGACCGGCAGATTTCTGCTTTGATTCCATAGTCTGTAAAAACTCCCCTGACAAAAGGTTTAAATACTTTCTCAAAACGAATGGCAGCTTTGATGGCTGAATAACCTCTTCTTGTATAAAAAACGGGAGAGATTACAAGCTTTGCCTTAGTACCGAATAGCTGCCTGGCCATAGACAAGGTTTCGTTGCCGGCAAGAAAAATGTGAATAATGTCATACTCATCCGGATTAACCGGTATCCAGGGGTTAAATAGATCAATCTGAACCCCCGGCCGTTTAAGGTGTTTAACAGTTTGAAATGATTGTGTGCGAACCCCGCCGTTTACAACACCGGCTGAAAGAGGTGTGACGACTAATATTTTTATTTTTACAGTCTCCATAATTTGCTGAAAAATTCTGATTTTAAAAGTACAGCTTTCTTTGCCGGGATTTTATTCTCCAAATTTTCTATACGTTCACTTCTGTAGGACTCATTATAGAATGAACGGACATGCACTTCATTTAATGATAACTCAACTGGCCGGGTAATCAAAAACTTATTCCCAGGTGTATGAACAGCCAGGTGAACCGTGTCGCAGTTGCCGGACATTTGCATGGAAAGTTTGCTGCCGGAATAGAAAACCCGCGGAGCAGCAGATTCACGTTTATGCCACCATGTTGCCCATTCAAGGAATGTCATAAATTTGATATTGGGCTTCTCTTTAATTTTCCTAAAGAGATATCTCCAGACATTTAAATGATTGTCAGAGGGATGATGATAAAATGCAAGCGGATCATGAAAATAGTGTTGAGTTTCTGCAACCCCGGTAAAATAGCGGATCATTTCAGTCTCATCAGCACCGGCCTTTTCAAGTGAAGCTGTGCAAACCGGATGAATTGGCAGCTGAAGTGAATTTCCGGAAGTGAATAGCGGAAGACAATTGTAGGCATAAGAAAATTCACTTGAATAACTGAAGTGAAAATCTTTCAATGAATCCTCAACAGTTTCATTCCATATTCCGTATGGTGATGCATAGCCGTTGGGTTTAAACCGGGCAGAACGCAATTTTTTCATTGCCACGCGTATATTTCGCTTATTCCGGAGATGTGATGTGTACACTTTGTGGTAGTACCCGTGTACCGCCATTTCACTATGATTAACCTGGTGAAACAGATCCAGCCAATTTTCGTGGGCTTTAACGTGAAGAAACCATGAGTTGGGCAATTTTTCACAATTTAAAAATTCGGTCAGTTCTTTCACTTCAAACTGAGTTGCGAAGTCGGAATCGATTCGAAACAGGCACACTGTATCGGAACTTTCAGGATGCCACCATTTGTGAACAAAAGGAATGTTCAGAAAATTATGAAGGCGTATCAGGAGTCTCAAGACAAGATGTACCAGCTTTTGTTTGGATACACTGTTTACTTGTTCACTCGCCACTCCTTTACCTCTTACAAAAAATTCTTTTTGAACTGTATCTGAATTCAGAAATAAACTGCCGATTGGCAAGCCACAAAATATATAAGGAAATGTTTCAGCTGAATTTATCCAGATCGTCTTTTCGGCATCAGATGCTTTAGGGTGTTTTAATACCTCTGAATAAATGTCAATATTGCCTAAATCACCAAATAATTTATTACTGGTATTTATTCTTAATTTCGTCACTCCTTTTTTTTGCACCTTAAATTGACCTGTAAAATTGCAGAGATCAAGAACAGCTCCACCCGATCCCGTGTAATTCTCTAACTGTTTTCTGTAAGCCCCGGGCAATTGATCACAAATAATTACAGTGAAACTATTTTTCCAGTTATTCCTCACATTTCCGCATCTTTCCCACGGAGCACCAATAGTGTTCAGCATTTTCTCAATACCCGGGCTGCCGTGTAAAACTCCAACGCAGATTCTCTGTTTCATGAGAATAGCCGTTTTATAAGCCAGTTAAATTCTTGCCTGTGCAATATCTTAAAGGTGTAAAGAATCAGGAGATACAAAGCGGGCATAACCAATGAAGAAACCAGGTATTGATTAACAGAGAACAGAGTGCCGCTCATAAGTAAAATCATAAAAATGGCTATCTGAAGCATTGGAGTTTGAATTTCAATATCGACCACTTTTGAGAATGCTGTATACATAAAGAGCATGATAGTAACTTCTGAAAGTACAACGGCAAAAGCGATCCAGCTTAAATTACCAATGAATGATACAAAAAGAAGAAGGAAAAAAATGCCAATTCCTGCACGGGTGGCACTCTTCAGGTAGTCGGAATCATGGCCGGTTGCAATCAAGCCATAAGAAAATATTGAATTGACGAAAGTGGCAGGAAGAAAAAAGGAAAGAATTGGAAGAATGAATGCAGATTGGTTATAACCCTCTCCAAAAATTAAATTAATAATGACATCAGCTCCGTAGTAAAGCAACAATGCAGCAGCACAGCTAAAGGCGGTTGCCAGTTTTAACAGACTGTTGAGATGATAACCGACGTCCTTTTTTTTCTTTTTCCAGATTCGCGACAAATTCGGAAGAAGAAGTGTGGTTATCATTCTGTCGAGAAGCATGACCAGTAAAATCAGTTTAAATGCCGCTCCATAGTAACCGGCTTGAGAATTCCCCAGAAAATAACCAATAAACAGAGGTGGCAGGAGAATGACAAATTGTGCAAACAGGCTTCCCAGGCCAAGTCTGAATCCATCTGAGATCAATATACCCAGATGGCCATGGTCCGTTTTAAATGGATTTAAATTTTTCCTCTTTTTGTATAGCGTAAGTAAAAAAATAGCGGCAATAAGAACAGAAAATGTATAAAAAACCGGTACATAAATCAGATTATCAGGGCCGGTTAAAAAGAAGAGCAAAATTAGATAAAGTGATGCCTGGAGAATTCTTGAATAGGTAATCCGGCTGAATTTCTGCAGTCCGTTGTATAACCATTCAATTTGGATGGAGTGCGGGATTAACGCCAGTAAAAACAGCTGCAGCATAATAGCTGTGGTTCTGTTGTCATAAAAGATTATCCAGATAAAAAATGAACCTGCTGCAAATGAAATGACAGCCATAAATGCTTTTGCAGAAAATATCTGGTTCTCTGAATAGGTATGATTGGGTTTCTTGGATACTTCCCGGGTTCCAAGCGTATTAAGCCCAAGATCGGCAAACCAAAGGCACACACCTAAGACGGATAGTCCGATGACAATTAGACCGTAACCATCAGCACCAAATGTTCGCGCAAGGTAAACAGTGGTGAGAAAACCAATGATCCTTACACCGATATCACCGGCCAAAATCCAGGTGGCTTTAGTAGCGAGTTGGCCCATAATTCAGGTATTTTGAAGAATATCTTTTAATTCTTCTGAAGTTTTAAAGGGGATAACATTTGGCAGCCCTTCAAGTTCTTTGAGACAACCGGTCAGCGGCAGAATAATCTTTTTCCGGTAGCTCCTTGCCAGTTCAACTCCTCCTGAGGTCAAAATATCATGATAATTGAAAACCGCATAATCGGCCGCATTAAAAAATTCCGCAACACATTCTTCACTGATAAATTGCGGAATGATGCAGATATTTTCAGCATCTTCCTGTATGGTTTTTAACTCTTTGTAAACATGCATGTGGCCTTTTTTTACAGGGCCTGCAATAATCAGTTTCTTATTGGGGTCAAGTGTTTTAAAAATTCTGGCAATTTCTGCAATCCCTTTATAGGTACTTATGTTACCAAAATTCAGGAAAATGGAATCTGTTCCTTTCAGGTTTAGATCAAACCGCTGATTAATTGCTTCGGCAGCGGCTGCATGCGGAATCAGTTTTGCAGGAAACTTCGGATGAGGAATAACTACAAATTTTTTTCTTGGGATATTAAAAAATTCGCTCATTTCATCTGCTGCTGTTTCACAATGTACATGTAAAATATCGGCCTTTCTGGCCATCCACTTTCTGAGAAGAAAATTTTTCTTGTAATATCTTTTATTGTGAGGCATTTTATTGTGAATCGTCCAAACCAGTTTGCCCCCCGATAGTTTATACATGAACAGGCAAATCCATTTGTAGATCATACCTAAAAGTGCCCGCTTATCCTGGAATTCAAGCCAGTGATAATGCACAATGGAGGAATTTCCGGCCAAGGCGGAAAAAACAAATTTCAAATGGCCGAATACACTAATGGATTTAACTTCAGGAGGGTCATTACTTTCAATAAGATCTTTATAAAAAAGATAGAGATAATCAGATTTTGGATACTCGTATCTGATTAAGGGTATTACAAAAAGAGTTTTTACATCCGGAACTAATTTTTTGTAAACGGACCGCAAATTTATGGTTTTCCCCATTATCAGCGATTTACTTCTTTGTGACTTTTTTGCAATGTATGGAAGTTAGATCAGGAAATTCAATGAATTTTTAAACATCTCGGATGTAAATCTGCAGAAGCAAGTCATTTAATTCTGAAGCAACTTAATTTGATAATTGAAACATTTTTAAAAATAATACTGTAACCCAATTGAATGTACGGTATCGAATCCTGTATTGAAAGGTACAAGAGCGTAATTTATGCGAACCGGGTTGATTAAAAAAGCAGCTCCGAAACTAACAGGACGTTCGGTAGGCCCAAATTTATATCCGCCTTGAACAGATATAAGATCCGCTATGGTTGAAGTGATGCCAATGTTAAAAAACGGGTCGTCGCCGGAACCGGATGCAAAATCGGAGGTTGTGTTATCTTCGAGAGGCTGAATATAGTCGAAATCAAGAGAAAAAAGGATGGAGAGATCATCCTGAACAGGGGCAGATAGTTCAAGTAGTTCACTGTGAATTCCAATCCGCAAATTGGTTGGCAGGGTGGTAGATTCCACGTCCAGTTCATCCATTTCACCGATATTCACAACTGAGGCACCTGCACGAATCCGGTTATCCAAAAAAGAAGCAGCTAAGCCCACATTAAAAGCATAGCCATTAGCCCGGAACTGGAATACTTCTTCCCGTAAAAATTGCCCGGTTACGCCGGCAGTAAATGGCCCGAATTGTTTGGCAAAAGAGCCGGCAAGCGAGAGGTAACTGATAGAAAATGAACTTTGCGAGGGTCCGGGCACATCACGGGCTTCAAAATTGTCTGCCCTTGAACTGTACACGGCAAAACCAAAGGCGTGATTTTCCCGAAGCAGGTTGATTGCACCATATTGGTTATTAACTCCTGATATCCATGAAGTGTAATTAATATCAGCACTGGAATTATCTTCCAGAATTAAAAGGGCAGGATTTGTAAAGATAGCTGACGGGCCGATAGGAGAGGCCGTGCCGGCTTCATTTAGTGCAAGAAGCCTGGCCGATGGTCCTACATTCAAAAAATCAAGGCCGCTGCCTGTGTTTTGTGCATCAGCTATATTTCCTGTGAAAATATAAAAGAGAGGCAGTATCAGAATGAAATACTTCATAGATGTAATCTTAAAGCAAAAACGTGAATATTTGATATACTGTTGGGCTCACGGTAAAAGGCATAATCAACAGAAGGTTTAAATCTGTCGAAAGGAAGATGGAGTGAGAATCCGGCCGAGAAAATTGTCTCCGTACTATTTTCAAGGTCAATCATTTGCAGCCCGCTTCTTACAGTTACCCGTTCATGAAGAAAATAACGGGAACCGAATCTTAAAAATTGGCTGGATGTATTAACATCTTCGCGTTCCGTGACAACTGTTGGAATACCGTCAAATAGCTGAACTGCGTTGCGGGTTATTTCTGATTCCTGGCTTCGTATTTCGTACTCGCTGCTTATCAGTAATTTTATAACAGGCCTGTAACCAATACCGATTTTGAAACGTGTGGGAAAATTTTGGCTATTACTTCGGGAGTTTTCTCCGAAAAGATCACCAGTGTCTGTTTTGTAAGATGTAAAAAGATCCTGAATTGCAACGCCAAGAGTTAGCCCGTCAATGATCAGTGCGTATAAACCTAAATCAATACCCACTGCTGTGTTTGTAGAAACATCTTCATTGAGATCTGCAAAATTGATTTTAAATCCGATACCTCCCCAAATCTTTTCGGAGAACCGTAGGCCAAAACTGCTTATCAGCTGATATTCATCTGTCGATAAGGATTCGGTATGAAATCCGCTTTGAGTGCGCCCGTCGATATCTGTAACTCTTGCATTAATTAAACTGAAGTTGAAGCTTGCATCGGTAGAGACTTTAAATTGTGCGTTTACATTGTGAAGCTGGCGGTCAAATTCCATGGCTGAAGTTGAGATATCTATCTGAATTCCATCACTTGGAGGACGAGCTGCAAGTGCCGGATTATAGTAGGCATAACTCCCTTCATCTGCTACTGCAACCATTGCATTTCCCATCGACATGCCCCTTGGTCCAAATCCGATTCTCGAAAACTCTCCGGGAAATCCCCCAGCTTGTGAATAAGCTGTACTGCAGTTGACAGCAAGGAATAGAGTAATAATAAATTGAATTCTAATAATCATCATTAATCCAATAATAAAATTTTACCGTCAAACCGGTTCCCGGGGGTATCAACAATATAGATATAGGTACCGTTGGAAACATTTCTGCCATATTGGTCAACTCCATCCCAGGTGGTTTCATACTCACCGGACGCCAGGTTATCGTCCGCTACAGTTCGTATCAGGTTCATTCCAAAATCAAAAATCCGGATTTTAACATTACCGGCCTGTGGCACTTCATATTTAATGCGTACAACCGAATGCTGATTAGGTGAAAATGGATTGGGATACGCAAAAGTATTTACATCCGGTGCCTTGGGCTGATAGATATTTCCGCCTCTGAGCGGCACATCAGTCCGGAATATGGACCATGTTTCGCCGCCATCCGCTGTTGATGCAATACCATCGCTTGTGCCGGTATAAATTCTGTTATTGGTTGCAGCCAGAGAGAAAAAATCGGCATTATCCCGAATAAACGCATTGGGGCTTTTCACCCGGTTAACTCTGCGCCAGGTTTGTCCGTCATCGTTTGAAATAAACAGGCCATCATCACCTGCGACAAAAATTGTATCGTTGTGAAAACCAATATCATTGATCCGCCGGCCATTCAAAAACTGTTTAAATGTGACGCCGCCGTCTTCTGTATAAACAATACCAAAATTATCTGCATTATCCGGGTCTGATGACCAGTTGGTCATCCATACCCGGTTTGTTCCAGGCTGTTGCCGGATTTTAATAATCCAGTTTCCGATAAGGCCGTTTTCACTGCCGTCAAACGCTGTTCGCCTCCAGGCAATACTGTCGGTTGAAGCAGTAAGTGCATTTTCTGATACATTTAAACCACCGGCTGTGCCAACCCATACACGGTCATTATCATCAATTAAAAGGCCGAAGCCAAGCAGATTATTATCAAAACGGGGATCGTAACGGTTGATCAGTTCACCATCTGCTTCCGACCGCCACATAAATGTACGGTCGGGAGTCAGTTCGGTTTCTGTGGATGGCGGCAGAATGATCCGGTCCCATGTTTGGCCGGCGTCTGTGCTACGCAGAAGTCCTGACGCCCAGTTTACCGACATAAAAATGTCCTCTTTGAAATCAACCTCAAACGGCGGGGACTGCTGGGGTACCAGTATGCGGATTCTGGAATATTCCACGCCTCCATATACAAATGTCGTGTCGCAGCCTGCCTGAAATCCGCTCTGATTCGGATCACAGACACTTTCATCAGGCTGTTCATCCAGTGGAAATTCAATAAACTCCCAGTCCGATCCGCCATTTTCACTTAAATAGTATCCCTGGGCTGTTTGTACGCTTTCGCCGTCACTTGTAAGAGTAAAACCAAGGCCTGCAAAAATTTTGTTTTGAGCAAGAGAAAGTGAAAAAACACGTCCGCGGCTCTCAAATACACTATCTGCATTTACCGGCACAAACCATTCACCTTCAGATTCAATTCTGCGGTTCATTCCGGGCCCCACCCAGAGGGTATCCCCAAATGTTTCCATATTGGAAGTTGAATTTTGCCTGATAGTGGAAAAAGGACTTGAAACTTTACCTGTAAACTGGGCAAAGGAATCGTGTAAAAAGAAAAGAAGAAGAAAAACAGTGACAATATATTTCATTCCGCTACTCCAGTATTTCAAGTTGAGTTTGGACTGTATCGCTCCTAAGGCCGGAAATATCGGTTGCAAAATAGAATACATCTATTAAATCAGGCTGATTGTTTTCATTAATGAAAAGAGCTCGTGAATAGAGGGAGTCTGAAGCAATTTCATCAACCAGGCCTTGTTCAATATTTTGTTCTCCATCGTCAAACATCTCGAAAGTGGTACCGCTGCCGCCTAACCTGTCACCATTTTGATCAATCAGAAAAAATTCGACACGATCAATCAGAGTCTGCTGAACCGGATGAACGACCCGTGCGAAAAAACTAATTTGTTCCTGGCCAGATGCCGGAATGGTAACACTCTCCGTATTAAATGCTTCAATTATCTGCGGAGGGGAGGTTGATACACCCCGGATATTGATTTTTCCTTCAACTATTTCGCCTTCTGTATTATTGTTAAAACCAAATACAAAAACACGAAATGTGATAAAATCGGTTGTTGAAACCGTGAGGCTAACGCTTGCTTCTACCTGCGACTGATCTTCTGAAGGTTGCATTGTACCTGTAATTATATCATTCTCATCACCCTCTTCGTTTACTATGGAATACTCAACGGGATTTTCTTCGCTGTTCCCGGAAACATCCGCACTCAATTTGATAGAAAGTGTTGTATCACGTACTCCGTCTTCATTAGTAAAGATAATTTGAGATGGCGAAATTACAAGATTTCTGATCAAAACAGGTGATTCATCCGGCGGCAGAGAGGTAGAATCACAACCGAAAACGGACCCGGCAACAAATAAAATCAACAGGGCAGATTGACACTTCAAATTAAAACAATTCTTTTGTTCAGATAATTGATGATGTACAGTGTGTATCCAATGAATTCGATAGAGAAGATTTTTTATGTTTTTTGGTGCAGTAAATTTTATAAATAGTACGCTGATTTGTGCGCTAAATCAACAGGGAATTGCAAACGGCCCGTACTTGTGATTCTGACAGTTCCTGTTTTTACGATGTTTCAATTGGCAGCGTCCAGAATCGAAGTTCTCATTAAATGTGCAAGAAGAAGATGTAGTAGTTCGTTACTGAAAAGAATATGAGAAATTCTACCTTTAATGGCATTCAAATAAAATTACGATTTTACGGTCATTTAAATGACCTTCTGGAAAAGAAGCGCAGGGGAATTCCCTTTACACGTCTGTTGCCGGAACCGACTTCAGCAAAAGATTTAATTGAAGGTTGTGGTGTTCCTCACACAGAAGCGGATCTGATTCTTGTTAACAGCATACCGGTCAGATTTGAAACGTTGGTGAAAGACAGAGATCTGGTCAGTATTTTCCCGCTTTTTGAATCTATTGACCTTCCGCAAAAGTATAAATTGCAATACTCAGAAAAAGAATACGACCGATTTCTCGTGGATGTTAATCTTGGAAAGCTGGCCCGTTATCTTCGCATTGCAGGATTTGATACTTCATACAACAACAATGCGAAAGACCCGCAACTGATTGAACAAATGCAAGCGGAAAACCGGGTACTGCTTACACGTGATAAAAAATTATTGATGCACCGCGTGGTAAAACACGGTTATCTTGTTCGCAGTACAAATCCGGAAAAGCAGCTCGAGGAAGTTTTTGAGCGTTATAACCTGTTCGGAAAAGCTGATCCGTATACAAGATGCATTCACTGCAATACTGAGTTGAGAGCTGTTTCAAAGGAATCTGTAAAAGATGAACTGGAGCCTTTAACCAAAAGATATTTTCACTGTTTTTCCCGATGTCCGGAATGCGGACAAATTTATTGGAGAGGATCGCACCGGCAGCGTCTAAAACCGAAAGTGAAAAAGCTCTTGAAAATTGATCATAATTTACATTACTAATAATGTAAAATAGAATCAAAATTATTGATTTAATTTATAAATATCGTTGCATTTCATTTAGTGAAATCTTAATTTTGTTGACATGCAAATTTTGACAAATCATATCGTCTGGTGGTGGCACGGTTTATACATCGTGGCAGTGGACGAATTGTGATTTTCTGAAAATTTTGAAAAAGCTTTTACAAACCCGCTGCAGTCTTCTGGAGTGGGTTTTTTTATTTTTATACTATGGATTTAAACGGATTTAAAAAACTTTCTGAATCTTATACGGCCATACCGGTAAGCCGGCGAATGCTTGCCGATGTGATGACCCCCGTTTCTCTGTTTCTAGCAATCAGGGATTCAGCAAACTATCCGTTCCTGCTGGAATCGGTTGAAGGAGGTGAACACCTGGCGCGTTATTCTTTTATTGGGCGTAATCCCTACCAGGTTTTAAAGTTTGATGGAAAAGAAACCACATTGAGCTATACTGATGGAAAAGAGAGAGCCGTTGAAGCAGGAGATTATTTTGACATTTTGAACGAGCTGACTACTCAATACAGTGAGCCCGACTTACCCGATCTGCCACGATTAACGGGGGGAGCTGTTGGTTTTTCTTCTTATGACACGGTTCGACAGGTCGAGCACTTGCCTGATCAGCCTGAAGATGATATCAATTTACCTGAAGCTATATGGGCTTTTTATGATGAAATATTTGCATTTGATCATGTGAAGCAGCAGATCGTTTTGATTAAGACGGTTTTTACGGATAAGAATATGAACCCAGCAGAAACCTATTACGGTGCTGTTGAAGCACTGGACAGGATGGAAACGGAAGCGTTGTCCGTTACAGCAGCGAAGCAGCAGTTCTATTTGCAGACAGAGGCAATGCAGAGTAATGTCAGCCGTGAACGGTTTCATAAAATGGTTGAGAAAGCTAAAGAATATATCTATGAAGGGGATATTTTCCAGGTGGTTCTGTCTCAGCGGTTTAATGTTCCTTTCTCAGGTGATAAATTTATGCTCTACAGGGCATTGCGAATGGTGAATCCGTCACCGTATATGTTTTTTCTCGATTTTGACCGGTTTGCTCTCGTGGGCTCGTCACCTGAGGTTCTTGTAAGAGTACAGAACAAGAAAGTACAGCTTTTACCGATTGCCGGAACGCGACCAAGAGGTGTAGACAGACAGCAAGATGTTGCATATGAAGAGGATCTCAAAAATGACCCCAAGGAAATTGCAGAACATATCATGCTTGTAGACCTCGGGAGAAATGATTTGTCGAGGGTATCGAAACCCGGTTCTGTTACGCTGGAACGAAATCAGACAATTGAACGATACTCTCATGTCATGCATATCGTCTCGGATATAATTGGCGAACTGGAACCAGGGAAAACTTCGGTCGATGCCTTAAAACAATGCTTTCCGGCCGGAACAGTCAGCGGAGCACCAAAAATACGTGCTATGGAAATTATCGATGAACTCGAACCGACAAAGCGCGGTCCTTACGCCGGAGCCGTCGGTTATTTTGATTTTTCGGGAAATATGGATACCTGTATTGTAATCAGAACAATGCTGGTAACCGGCGAATCTGTTTACATCCAGGCAGGAGCCGGTATTGTTGCTGACAGTGATCCTGAAAATGAATTTCAGGAAACAAAAAATAAAGCGAAAGCACTAATTGAAGCTCTGAAAGTGGCATTAACTTTAAATGAATCGAATCATGGAAAGTGATATACGCAGTTTAAAAATATGTTGATATCAACAATAACAGAAAGCAAATAGTAGAAGATAGAACAGAAGAATGTCTAAAAATCAAAAAACGATACTTTCCGGTATTCAGCCTTCCGGGAAACTGCATCTTGGAAATTATTTTGGCGCCATGCGCCAGCATATACAAATGCAGAAGGAGGGAGATGCTTTTTATTTCCTGGCGAATTACCATTCACTCACATCAGTGGAAGACGGAGAGCTCTTGGAAAGTTATACGCATGATGTAGTTTTGGACTACCTTGCACTTGGGCTTGATCCGGAAAAGTGCACTTTTTTTGCTCAGTCAGACGTACCCCAAACTACCGAACTGGCCTGGATACTGGGTTGTCTGACACCCGTATCACTGATGGAAAAAGGAGTGGCTTATAAGGATAAGGTTGCAAACGGATTAAATCCCAATATTGGCTTGTTTACGTATCCCATACTTCAGGCTGCTGATATCTTAATCTATCACTCCGACCTGGTTCCTGTGGGTGAGGATCAAAAACAGAATATAGAAATAGCCCGCGACCTGGCCGGTAAATTTAATCACACATATAATGGTGAGTTTTTGGTTGTACCAAAGGAGTATATTTTAAAATCAGTTGCTACGGTTCCCGGCACGGACGGACGCAAGATGAGCAAGTCATACGGCAATACAATCAATATTTTTGATGAGGGAAAAACCCTTAAAAAGAAAGTGATGTCGATACAAACTGATTCAACACCACTTGAGGCACCCAAAGATCCGGAAAGCTGTAACGTGTTTTCACTGATTAAACTCTTTGCTACCGAAGACAAAAAAGAGGAAATCGCAGAGAAATACCGATCCGGCGGGTATGGTTATGGCCATGCAAAAAAGGAACTTCTTGCATTGATTACCACGAATTTTGCTGAAGCACGTGAACGCCGAAAAGATCTTGAGAAGAATCCTGGCTATGTAAAAGAAGTGTTGCATGAGGGTGGCAAGAGGGCTCGCGACAGAGCAGAGTCGGTGATGGAACCGATCCGGAGTGTTACCGGTTTGTTCAGAAGTTTTAAATTTTAAAGGCTCGAAAAAATGATTCTGATAATCGATAATTATGATTCGTTTACCTACAACCTTGTACACATGGTTGCGGTTCAGGATAAAAATTATAAAGTCGCCCGGAATGATGAGATGAGTATTGAAGAAATTCGTGCACTGAATCCGGATAAAATCCTCATTTCCCCGGGACCCGGCCGGCCCGAAAATGCAGGAATTACGGAAGATGTGATTCGGGCTTTCGGAGAAAGGGTACCAATTCTCGGTGTTTGCCTGGGTCATCAGGCGATTGGCCGGGTATTTGGAAGTAAAGTTGTACACGCCCCCAGCCTGATGCACGGAAAAACAAGTGAAGTACATCACGATAAGAAAACCGTGTTCAAAAATGTAGAGAATGCTTTTACGGCGACCCGCTATCATTCACTGTCCCTGGATCCCGATTCAATACCCGAAGATGAACTGGAAATATCAGCATGGACAGAAGATGGCGTTATCATGGGAGTGAGACACCGGAAGTATCCCGTTGAAGGAATTCAGTTCCATCCCGAAAGTATTTTAACAACTGAGGGCGCTAAGATTATTCGCAACTGGCTGGAAATGAATGGCAAAGAGAAATAAGCCTGTATTAACTATTAATTGAATCACATAATTAATAATGCATCAATCATTTACAAATATTCTTGAAAATATTTCGAGATCGGAAAACCTGTCTGCAGAGGAGGCAGAATATGCACTTCAGCAAATTGTTGACGGAGAAGTTTCCAACGAAGAAGTGGCTGCATTTCTCTTTGGAATGAGAATGAAAGGTGAAACTGTCAAAGAGCTGACTGCATTTGTAAAGGTAATGCGGGAAGCTGCTATCAAGGTTGATGTTGAACAAAATGGAGCCGTCGATCTATGCGGAACCGGCGGTGATGGTTCCGGTACATTTAACATCTCAACTACTGCAATGTTTGTAGTGGCAGGCGCCGGTGTACCCGTTCTGAAACATGGAAACAGAAGCATCTCAAGTAAATGCGGAAGTGCAGATGTCCTGGAGTTGCTTGGAGCCAGGCCAAACCTGCAAAAAAAGGAGATCGAAAACCTTTTCAGAGATACGGAAATGGCATTTATGTTTGCTCCCAATTTTCATCCGGCTATGAAATATGTAATGCCGGCACGCAGATCGTTAAAAATGAGAACATTTTTCAATATGCTTGGACCGCTTTTAAATCCGGCCGGTGTAAAAAGACAGGTGATTGGAACTTTTAGCCTGGAATCTGCAGAAATGATGATCCAGATCCTTTCCAATCTTGAATCGGAAAAAGCGTTTACCGTAAGTGCGAAAGATGGCATGGATGAAGTTAGCCTGGTGAAAAGAACAACTGTTTTTGAATTGACAGATGATCGATCCATCGATTCTAAACTGTTTGACCCTCAGACTCTCGGTTTTGAGATGGTAAACGCCAAAGAGCTTGCAGGTGGTGACTCTGCCGTGAATGCAGAAATTTTAAAAGCGGTGCTGAAAGGGAAATCTGACTCAGCCAAACGAAATATCGTTATATTAAACTCCGCTTTTGCCATACTGGCTTCCGGAAAAACTGAAAATTTAAGTGAATCAGTAGAATTGGCTTCCGATAGTATTCAATCCGGTCGCGCGTATGATAAATTGAAACAATTTATAACCGCAACAAATGATTTGATTAACTGAGAATGAGTTCTATACTTGACAAAATTGTTGAACAGACATCTTCAGATTTAAAGAAAAGGAAAAGAGATCTGTCCGTTAAGGATCTGGAATCATTCGAGTGCTTTCACAAGCAACGCAACTCACTTTCAAAAAATCTTAAAAAAGAAGATGAAGTCTCAATCATTGCAGAAGTAAAAAAGGCATCACCTTCAAAAGGAATTATCCGGCCTGACTTTGACCCTCTTAAAATCGCAGATTCCTACTTTAAAAACGGGGCTTCTGCCATATCTGTGCTTACGGATGAGCCCTTTTTCCAGGGATCACTAAAGTATCTTGAAAATATTGCAAAAGAAATTCCTATGCCGTTGCTGCGCAAAGATTTTATTATTGATCCATATCAGATTTTAGAGGCTAAGGCATATGGAGCCGATGCTGTTCTGATTATCGTGGCTATTACCAAAGGGAACCAGCTGCAGGAGTTACTGTCTGCTGCCAAAGAAGCCTCTTTGGAAACATTAGTAGAATGTTATGGAAGAGAAGATGCGGATCAGCTGGATTTTGAACAGTTTCAGATCATGGGTGTAAACAATCGTGATCTTCACACATTTGAAGTGGATGTTCATAAAGGAATTCAGCTTCTTCAAGCAGCACCGGAGCATATCGTAACTGTTTCAGAAAGCGGTCTGTCAAACTCAGATGATCTCATGACTCTTTATGAGAACAAGATTGATGCGGCTCTGATTGGAGAACATTTTATGCGTCAGGCCAGTCCCGGAGGTGCATTGGCATCGATGCTGCAATCTTTTAATGGAAAAATAAATTTGGAGCTGAAGTAACATGTTTTCTGATCAGGATCAAAGAACAAAAGTTAAATTATGTGGTATCACAAACCTTGAGGACGCCCGTTTTGCCGCAGGCGCACTCGCTGATTATCTTGGTTTTATTTTTTATGAAAAAAGCCCGCGATATATTGAACCCGCCAAGGCCGGTGCCATAATCAACTGGATTGAAGGCCCCAAAACTGTTGGAGTTTTCGTAAATCGTGCACTTGATGATGTAAACCGGATTGCCGGGCAGACCGGTGTCGACCTTGTGCAGCTTCATGGAAACGAATCTGCAGAATACTGCGAGCTGGTTGAGAAACCTCTAATCAAAGTTTTTCATGTTACAAATGATGATAATACACAAAATTTAGCGTCAGAGATTGAACCCTATCTTGATATTGTTGATTACCTGCTTTTTGATACGGGTTCAAAAACTCAATGGGGTGGTACCGGTGTAAGTTTTGACTGGAATACACTGGAGGATATAAACGAGACAAAACCTGTTTTTCTGTCAGGTGGTTTGAATTCTGAAAATGTGAGGAGTGGCATTATCAAAACCAGACCCTTTGCGGTGGATCTTTCAAGCGGAGTGGAAAAAGCTCCGGGCATAAAAGATTTTGATAAATTGGAATCATTTTTTGATGAAATGCGTGATATATGGACTCTTCAGGAAATGGGAGAATTGTAATGAAAGTGTTTAAAGTTTAAATAAAAGAAAATATTATGAAGTATGCTGCTCCAACCCGTGCGGGCTATTATGGCAATTATGGTGGTAAATTTGTTCCTGAAATCCTTATTCCTGCCCTGGAAGAATTGGAACGTGCTTATACGGATTTGAAAAAGGATCCTGTTTTCAAAGCTGAGTTTCACGATCTGCTGAATGAGTATGTGGGACGCCCAACCAAACTGACGCTGGCCAACAGGCTAACTGAGCATTACGGAAAGGCTAAAATCTACCTGAAAAGAGAAGATTTATGTCATACAGGGGCTCATAAAATCAATAATGCCATCGGTCAGGTATTGCTTGCAAGAAAGATGGGCAAAACCCGGATTATCGCAGAAACAGGAGCCGGCCAGCACGGAGTAGCTACAGCAACGGCATGTGCGAAATTCGGCCTCGACTGTATCGTCTACATGGGTGAGGAGGATATGGAAAGACAAAAGCTGAATGTGGACCGGATGAGATTGCTTGGAACAGAAGTCCGGTCGGTAAACAGCGGTTCAAAAACATTAAAAGATGCAACCAATGAAGCTATTCGCGATTGGGTTACAAATGTAGAAAATACGTTTTACATTATTGGTTCTGTGGTTGGCCCGCATCCCTACCCAATGATGGTGCGCGATTTTCACTGCGTAATCGGAATTGAAACCGGTGAGCAACTCAGGCAAAAAGAAGGGAGAGATCCGGATTATATGGTTGCATGCGTTGGGGGTGGCTCAAATGCCATTGGCTTTTTCTATCCTTTTCTGGATAATGAAAACGTAAAGATGATCGGAATTGAAGCAGCAGGTTTAGGCGTTGATACGGATCAGACTGCTGCAACACTGACTAAAGGCTCACCCGGTGTGCTTCACGGATCCATGAGTTATCTTTTACAAAGCTCAGAAGGACAAATTCAGCTCGCCCACTCAATTAGTGCTGGATTGGATTATCCGGGCATCGGCCCCGAACATTCTTATCTGTTTGATCTTAAAAGAGTTCACTATTACGGGGTTACTGATAGTGATGCAATGGATGCTGTGAAGCTTTTATCCCTGAAAGAAGGTATTATACCGGCAATTGAGACTGCCCACGCTGTCGCATATCTTGATACACTTATGCCGCTTACCAGAAATGATGAAATCGTGGTATTGAATTGTTCAGGAAGAGGTGACAAAGACATGAAAACAATATCAGAATATATATGACAACTCAAGTTTCAAATCGAATCGCCACTGTTTTTGAAAAGAGAAAGAAGCATCAAAAAATCATGTCTCTGTTTTTGACTGCGGGATACCCGGAACCTGAATCAACTGCAGAACTGATATTGGGTTTTGAAGAAAATGGGGCTGATATGATAGAGTTAGGCATGCCATTTAGTGATCCGTTAGCGGATGGACCGACAATTCAGTATTCAAGTGAAATTGCCATTCGAAACGGGATGACGATGGAGAAAATATTTAACATCGTGAAGCAGGTTCGTAAAAAATCCCAAATCCCGATTATCTTGATGGGATATGTAAATCCTGTTCTGAGGTACGATGTCGTGAAGTTTTGTGAAGAAGCAGCAGCGGCCGGTGCAGATGGTTTGATTATTCCTGATCTTCCGGTTGAAGAATCAGGATTAATTCATAAGGAAGCATCAAAAAACGGATTAAACCTGATCTTTCTTGTAGCACCTAACACGAACGATAAAAGAATGATAAAAATCGATGAGGTGTCGGAAGGATTTGTCTACTGCGTTTCCGTTACAGGGGTAACCGGAACTCGTGATGGTGATGAAGTAGCCAGGTCCGTCCAAAACTTTATTGACAGGGTGAATAAAAATGTTCAGCGAAATCCCAAATTAGTTGGATTTGGAATTAAGAATCATGATGATGCAATGAAAATTGCAAAGAACACGGATGGTTTTATTGTCGGCAGTGCACTCGTGGAACAAATAAAAGACAGGTACCCAGAAAACGGCTGGAAAAAAGATCTGTTTAATTTTGTGCATGATCTGAAATTTGGAAATATTTAAAGAATGTGATTTTTTAAATCAGTCAAACTCTTTATTTACGTTTATACAGGGTCAGTAAACAAACAGGTAACATAATTATATTACAATGACTAAAATATTTTATACAGTTGTAGCTGTTATCATCATTTTATCGGGAGTGAATTGTGAAGGTGATTATCGCCCTAAATCCTTTGGGAGCATCGACGAAGTTGTGGTAGTGATGGATTCAGCAAGGTGGGAAAGCGAAACGGCTGAAGCAATCAAAAACAGTTTCGGGGCACCCATTGAAACTCTGCCATCCTACGAACCCCTGTACAAACTTAATTTTAAAGATTTCAGGACGAATGAGCAGCTTGAGTCACTCAAAGAGAGGAAAAATGTTATATTTGCTGCCCCTATTGATGGTGACTCAAATACAGCCTCCTTTATACGTGCTATTCTGAGTGATGAGGTTGAAGAACGGGTTCGTGATGAACAAAGCTTTGCATTTCCGGTTGAAGACAGATGGGTTCGTGACCAGTGGGCTTTAATTGTTACTTCAACGAGTGACTCTGCTCTTGCTTCAAAAATTGAATCATCAGTTGAACCGCTTGTAGATAATTTGCTGGAACGCGAATTTGAGAGAAGGAAAGAGGAAGTTTATCGAAGGGGAGAGCAGGTGGCATTGTCCGATTCTTTATGGGACCGGTTTGGATGGAAAGTGAGAATGCAGCATGATTATGTCTGGACTGTGGATACAACCAATGTGGTTAGCTTCAGGCGGGTATTGAGTGAAAACGACCGCTGGATGTGGGCATGGTGGCAGAACGATATTCAAAGCCCGGATTTTATTGACCAGGAGTGGATTAATGCCACGCGTGATTCCCTGATGGAAATCTACGTGCAGGGGCAGCGTGAAGGTTCTTATGTTACAACTGAGTATCGCCGCCCGGTAAATACAAAAGAGATGAACCTTGATAACAGGCTCATTGGGTTTGAAACGCTTGGAACCTGGCAAATGACGAACGATTTTATGGGTGGCCCATTTGTAAATTTCACTTACTATGATCCGGAAACCAGCCGTCTGTTTATGATTGAATACGGGCAGTTTGCACCAAGTGTGAACAAAAGAAGATTTGTGATGCAATTCAGGGCAATGGGACGAACTTTTAGAAGTGATTCTACGTGGAGTGATAATTCTGATAAAGTTGCCGGTGCATTACGTGAGTCTCAATGATGTTCCGAACAGATTTATTTCGCTGCTGAATAAGCGAAAAGCAAAATCCAGATACAGGGAATTGGTAAAGGTAGAACGCCTTTCCAATGAGGCTTCACTAAAGATTGGAGATCAGAGATATCTTGATTTCTGCAGCAATGATTATCTCGGTTTATCTGGTCATCCCGATTTAAAGAAGAGAAGTGTCGAGTATGTAGAGAAGTATGGTACTTCATCTTCCGCCTCCCGCCTTGTTACCGGCTCTCTCGCTATTCATCATAACCTGGAAAATCAGCTTTCAGAATTGTACGGAAGGGAAACGTTGATTTTCAACAGCGGCTACCAGGCAAATATAACCATAATACCTGCTTTGGCCGGACGGCAGGATATTATTCTTTCAGATAAAAAGTGTCATAATAGTATACTCCAGGGATGCCGGCTAAGTAATGCTCAACATATTCGTTACCAGCACAATAATATAGATCATCTTGAAAAATTATTGATTAAATACAGAGATAAAAACAACGGTGAAACCTGGGTTGTAACAGAATCTGTTTTTAGTATGGACGGCGATCTTGCACCGCTTGAAAGGATCATTGAATTGTGCAGAAAACATGGTGCTAAACTTTACACAGATGATGCCCATTCTACCGGCTTGTATGGAGAAAAAGGTCTTGGTTTAGGTGCAGATTACGATGAGACAGATGTTTTAATAGCAACGTTTGGTAAAGCAGCCGGTGCGTTTGGTGCTGCAGCATTGGTAAATCAGGATTTAAAAAACTATTTAATTAATTATTGCAGTGGATTTATCTACACAACAGCACTTCCTCCATCGGTTATAGGATCTGTTTCTGCTGCGTTTGAACTGATCCCGGAAATGTCTGAGGAGAGGAGTCGTATTTCTCAAAATTCAGAATTTCTGAGAACAAAGCTGCATGAATTGGGATATAATACACTGGAAAGCCGTTCACAGATTATACCAGTGCTTACAAGATCCGATAATAAAACTGTTCAGTTGTTTGAAAAGTTAAAACAGAACGGAATATATATTTCTGCGATACGACCGCCAACTGTACCAAAAGGTGAAAGCAGATTGCGGCTTACAGTAACGTGCCGGCATAAACCTGAAGATATTAATCACTTGCTGAAAATTTTAGAGAATGAATAAAACAGATGCACATATAATCGCATACCACGGCTGGGGATTATCGTCTGATTTCTGGAGTAAATGGGAGAATATAATAAGTGACGAGGTTCGGTTTGATGCTTCTGACAGGGGATACACCGGTTCAGAAAAAATTGTTCGTTTTGACACTGGATCAGCGTCCAAGAGAATACTTTTTGTTCACTCTTTTGGCCTTCACTGGTGCCCGCATGATGTGTTATCTGATGCCGATCACCTTGTTATATTTGGCGGATTTCTGGATTTTCATCCCGAAAATGAGAAGAAAAAAAAGAGATCGCACTTCTTTATTCAACAAATGCTTTCACGATTTGTGGATAAACCGCGGGAAGTGCTCCAAAAATTTTTAAAAAATGTTTTTTACCCTGCCGATCCTGATCAAAAGTTCCTGGTTAGTGATATTGATCATGATAAATTGCTCGCAGACCTCACCACGATTCAGCATGAAACACAGTCTGCTCAGATTTTACATGAAATACCGGAAATAACAATTTTGCATGGCGAAAAAGATAAAATTGTTCCCAATGAAAAAGCACGCAAACTTTACCACAATCTGAGATATCGTGCTCAGTATTTTGAATTGAAAAATGCAGGCCATGCTCTTCCTTATACACAGGCAGAGGCTTGCTATATGTTTTTAAAGCCATTTATTGAGCCCGAATTTTTTGTAAAAAATTAAACGTACTCTTTGAAGAATATCGAAAAAAACAAAATAGAAACAGCATTCTCCGGTGCACCGGCATTCTATCACAAGAATGCGGATTTACAAAAGAAAACTGCAGCAAGACTTGCCCGTTCTGTTGAGCCCTGGAAATACTCTATTCCGAAGGGACAAGTTTTGGAAGTGGGAGCCGGGACGGGATTCTTTTCTGAACACCTGGCAAGGATATTTTCTGAAAGAGAGGTAGTTATTTCTGATTTATCTGAAAAGATGCTGTCAGCATGCAAAGAGAATATCGGCAGTTACGA
>CAZFAJ010000003.1:55519-73779 GCA_964517005.1 uncultured Balneolaceae bacterium
ATCAGATAGATTTTTATGAGGATAATTATATAGAAACTTATGATTCAGCAATCCAATTTTTCCGACATTTAAAAAAAATTGGTGTATCAACTTCCATGTATAATAAATCTCTGCCGGTGAGAGATTTTAAGAAACTGCTTGAGTACTGGGATCAGAAGTCTGAAGGGGTGATTAAAGTAACCTATCATCTTATTTTTCTCGCAATCAAAAAATCTGAATAAAATTTATACTATGGATTTTCCGGAGAAATTATTTGTAACTGGTACTGATACGGATATAGGAAAAACGATTGTCTCTTCCGTGCTTGTAAAAGGCCTGAATGCCGGATATTGGAAACCTGTTCAGGCCGGGATTGAACCATGCACTGATACAGAATATGTTAAGCGGCTAACCGGTTTAAATGACAGATATTTTTATCGCGAAAGCTATAAATTAAAAACTCCAATGAGTCCTCACGCTTCAGCCAAGATTGACGGGGTGAAAATCGACTTGGGGAATATCAAAATTCCTGATTTTTCGCAAAACCAACTGATTATAGAGGGAGCCGGCGGCTTAATCGTGCCTTTAAATGAATCAAAAATGATCATTGATCTTATTAAATACCTTGATATCCCGGTCTTGGTGGTTGCCAAATCGGGACTTGGAACACTTAATCACACACTTTTAAGCCTGATGGCTCTTCGCAGTTACAATATTTCAATCTTTGGTGTTGTTATGAATGGTGAATTTCACTCTTCGAATAAAGAAGCTATCAGGAAGTATGGTGATATAGAAAATATCTATCAACTTCCTCCATTGAAAAATTTAAATCCCGCTGAGCTTTCTTCAGCATTTAATCATACCTTCAGCTAAATGCATCCAAATGTCTGGCATCCCTTTACAATATTAAAAGACAGTTTACAACCTCTGAAAGTTGTGTCGGGCAAAGGCATATGGCTCGAACTTGAAGACGGGCAACGAGTTGTTGATTGCATTTCGAGCTGGTGGGTAAACCTGCACGGACACTCTCACCCGGTAATTGTTGAAGCAATTAAAAAACAGGCAGAAACACTTGAGCATGTTATTTTTGCCAATTTTACCCATGAACCGGCTGAACAGCTTGCAGAGAAGTTAACTCAAAAACTACCCGGAGCCCTTAATAAAGTTTTTTATTCGGATAACGGGTCTACTGCTGTTGAAGTGGCTCTGAAAATTGCCTGGCAATATTGGGAGAACAGGGGACAGAAAAGAAAGAAATTTATAGCATTTGAAGGTTCTTATCATGGAGATACATTCGGGGCGATGTCTGTCGGGTCGCGGTCCGTGTTTTCACATGTATTCAGTAATCTGCTGTTTGATGTTGAGTATGTTCCGTATCCTGAAAACTGGATGGGAAGTAAAACTGCAAACGAGAGAGAGAATTATGTAATTGAGCTTCTGGAGACAAAAATGTTAAGGAACCCCGAAGATTACGCAGGGATCATAATAGAACCGCTTGTACAGGGTGCCGGTGGAATGCGTATGTGCCGACCCGAATTTTTGCAAAAATTGAAAAAAGTAAGCAGAAAATTTCCAGCTCTTCTGATTTATGATGAAGTAATGACCGGGTTTGGAAGAACAGGAGATTTATTTGCTTCTACAAAGTCAGGTACAGAACCTGATATAATCTGTCTTTCGAAGGGAATCACGGGCGGATTTTTGCCATTTGCAGCAACAGTTTGCAGCGACCGGGTCTATGAAACCTTCTACTCCGAAGATCCTCTAAAAACATTCTGGCATGGTCACAGTTACACAGCTAATCCTATCGGTTGCGCAGCTGCACTGGCTTCTCTGGAGCTTCTTATTTATAACCGGGAGAAGTTTGAAACAATGCAGCAAAAGCATGAATCACTGATGTTATCGCTGGCTACTATGGACCGGATCGACAAAATAAGGGTAACGGGTACGATCGCGGCTTTTACAGTTAAAAACAATTCGGAAAGCGGTTACTTTAACAAGATTGGAAATGCCGTAAAAAAAGAGTGTATCAAATACGGAATTTTGATACGACCACTCGGGGATGTCATATACCTGATGCCGCCTTACTGCATTACGGACGAAGAGTTAAAAATGGTTTATGAAAAACTCGGAAAATTGCTGGAATCACAATTCAAAGAGTTTGCCTGATTTTTTCGGTTAACACAAATGTATGCCCTTAACAGAGCAAGATTTGTTTATACAGATTCAACAAATATATTAATCAGGGAGTAATAAATTGACGTTCTGCCTTCAAATCCGGAATCTGTACCGAAGAAAAACCAAATGCGTCCGTTTTCATCGGCAGTTACTTCAATTGCATCTTCTTCAGCCATTTGAAGGTCTTTAAACTCCCACTCATCAGCGTTTTCGTCTGAACAGTCTCTGGAATTAGCAATATTTCCGAGTAATACAGCATTTTCTCCTCCTTGTGACTGGTTTCCTTTATCCACATTTAAGCGAAGAATTTCCCGATTTCCTTCTTCTAACACCGGCAGAGGTTCAATTACAGAAGTTCCCGCTTTTAGAAAAACAGATTCACCGGGAGCACCTCCCGCTCCTACACAATTTTGAGGGACATTTGTTGCGATTCTTATCTGATAGCGAATTTTTACTTCTTGCCCGGATGACAAGCCTGTAAACTGTTGTTTAAAAAACATAAAAAGATCATCACTTAAGTTTACGCCTGAAATAAAGAGGGCATTCTGAGTGGTGTCGAGCGGTTCCGGAAGGGGAAGGAAATCGACCTCCAGGTCAAAGTTTTCCCTGCTATCTGGTGGCAGTTCTGCGAACTCACCGGTCCAGCCTTGGGGACTTTCAAAAAAATCGAAAGTTAAACGCGTGGTAAATGTACTATCTGTATCTGTTCCGCAACCGGAGACCAGGAGTACAAATAGTATTGGGAAGATTGTGTAGCTCTTCATAAATGTACCTGACGTTGAAATCGGGGTTGCTGTGAGTTTATATAAAACAGCTTCTAAAGGTTCAGCGTTTATACTTAATGATACACAGGAATTTTTTATCTCTATCTATAATCGAAGATTCATCAACTGCCGGAAACTATTTTAGTGCAGCAGCCGGAAGATGCTCTTTTTTAGCGTTTTTGAAAGATTCTCTTGGTTTTAGGCCTAAAATTTTAAACATCTGCATATCTTCTCCCAAATCGTTGTTGCATGTCGTCAGGAGTTTTTCGCCTGTAAAAATTGAATTTGCACCGGCCATAAAACAGTGAGCTTGTTGTTCCATGCTCATATTCACACGTCCGGCAGACAGGCGAACCATAGATTTTGGCATTGTAATTCTGGCAGTTGCAATCATACGGGCCATATCATACCAGGGTACTTCGGGCTGATTTTCCATCGGCGTGCCTTCTACTGCGATTAAGGCATTAATTGGTACGGATTCGGGATGTTCGGGCATGGTTGCTAAATTGTGAATTAGCTCAATACGATCCTGATCGGTTTCTCCCATGCCAATGATCCCGCCACAACAGACAGATATATTATTATTCCGAACCTTTTTAAGTGTATCAAGCCGGTCCTGATATGTTCTGGTAGTTATAATACGGTTATAAAAATCTTCACTGCTGTCGAGGTTGTGATTGTAAGCATACAGCCCGGCCTCTTTCAGTTTCTGAGCCTGCTCATCGTTCAGCATGCCCAGGGTGCAGCAGACCTCCATATCCATAGATGTGATTTCACTGACCATTTCAATAACTTTTTCAAAATCTTTATTCTTTCGGGCATTTTTCCAGGCAGCTCCCATACAAAATCGGGTGCTTCCGGCATTTTTTGCTTTTTGTGCAGATGACAAAATCGTCTCTTTATCAAGCATCTTTTCGGCATCAACTTCTGTCGTATAATGAGCAGATTGCGGGCAGTAGGAGCAATCTTCAGAACATCCCCCGGTTTTGATGGATAAGAGAGTACAAACCTGAACTTCACCCGTTTCGTGATACTGCCGGTGAATGGTTGCCGCCCTATAAATAAGTTCAAGCAGTGGAGTGTTATAAATTTCTTTTATATCCTGCAGAGTCCAGTTATTTTTTAGATCGGTCATTTTTTGTTTTAATTCGTGGGTTTTACCAGTTAAGATAACTTCAAAGAAATATATGGTTTAAAAATCAGTTACTTTATATTGACAAAATGAATCATCAGAAGTTGTAAAACTTAAAAAAGAAGATTCATATTTGATAGTTTTACATTTTTGAAACTTAAAGAAGTATCGAGGAAAAAATAGCAGAATGCAACCAAAAAATCTTAACTAATCTCTGTAATTTCGTGAGCCCGGCTGTCATCTAAAAAATTAATTTATGTCCGAAGTTCTAATTTCAGGTAAACACTCCTTTAAAACGGAAGTACCTTTCAAGATTATCGAAACAGGAAGAAAAGAACCAAAACCTCTGATTCTTTATCTGCACGGGTTTAATCAAAATATTGAACAATTTGAAACTGATTGCATGAGTCTTACAAAAGGACTGATGGCTTACCATCTTTTTATACAGGGTCCATACCCGATTTATGATCGGTCAAGAACAAAAAATGTATCTGAGTGGGGCAGGGCATGGTACTTGTATGATGGAAATCGCGGACAGTTCATTAAATCACTTGAAATAACTTCACAATTTTTACAAGAAATAGTAGACCAATTGCTCCCTCATATTGAAGTTACCAGAATGGGAGTTGTCGGATATTCAATGGGCGGATATCTTGCCGGTTATTTCTCTTTCACACGCTGGAAGCATGTAAATGAGCTTGTTGGAATAGGGTGCAGGCTAAAAACGGAAGTTTTAAATGGTAACTGGAATAACCTCGGGCATATGCATATAGTAGCCATACATGGAAAAGATGATACCTCAGTGAGCGGAGAAAATCAGATCAGGGAGATCGAAGCTCTGAAAAATCACGGTATTGATGCAGAAATTATGACTCTGGATGAAGGACATAAATTAACAGATTCGTATATTGAACAGGTTCTAAGGTGGTTCAGCCAAAAAGGCTATAAAAAAACAGATAAAAAGTAGGATTTATATAAAATTTTTCTAATTTTCCAACCTGTTAAACCCGACGGCAACTAAATATAATTTAAATTATGACTGAAACTGCTATTAGTAGCACTCCAATGGAAATACTTGTTATCGAAGATGACCCTACTGTCAGGACGTTGGTAAAAGCAATTCTTGAACACAACGGTAATAATGTATCGATAGCTGAAACAGCAACAGAAGGTGAGAGTTTGGCACTTGGGAATGACTATGATATGATAATTCTTGATTTGCGTCTGCCGGATGGATCCGGGTATGATGTATGTTCGAATATCAGGGATAAAGAGATTAAAACCCCGATTTTATTTCTATCTGCCGAACACGAAACAGATGTTAAAATCAAATGTCTCAAGGTTGGGGCTGATGATTATCTGACCAAGCCTTTTAACAGTGAAGAGCTCATTGCAAGGATTGAGGCAATTTCCCGCAGAAGTTCAGCCAAGGGAGCAGAGAAAGAGATTAGCTGCAAAGAATTAACGGTAGATATCATTTCCCGTGAAATGATTATTAATGAAAACCGTATTCCTCTCACAAATAACGAATTTAATTTACTCGTCTATTTGATGAAGAATAAAAACAGAATTATCTCTCAGGAAGAGCTTGCTCAAAAAGTTTGGAATATCCATTTTGATACCCAAACGAATTACATCAATGTTTACATCAGTTATCTTCGTAAAAAGATCAGAGAAAATTCTGAAGAAGATTATATCGAGACAGTTCGGAAAAAGGGATTTATTTTTCAGTGTGACGAATAACCTGGCCTGAAAAATTTTCAATAGATACAAACTAAACAGATTCTTTCGGAAAAAATGATAATTTTGGTGATATCATCCGGGATATCCGCCTGAGATATATCCTCTGAGTGAGCTGATTTCCATTTCCTGTTTGTCAATAATTGATTTCACCACGTCTCCTATTGAAATAACGCCAACAACTTTTTCGTCATTCAAAACAGGCAAATGACGGATTTTCTTTTCGGTCATCATCATCATACAATAATTGACCGTATCCTTTGGATCAACACAGTGTAATTGATCGGTCATAATTTTCCGAACATCTGTTGTTTTGGATTTTCTTCCTTTCAAAATTACTTTATTTCTGTAATCTCGTTCAGAAATGATACCTCTCAACTGATCATCCTGCATAACAAGAAGTGCTCCGATATTAAGATCCGCCATTTTAGCAATTGCGTTATATACGGTTTCGTCAGGTTCAACCGAATATATTTCTCTTCCTTTCTGTTTTAAAATGTCTTGTACCAGCATATTTCTCCTTGTTTTTATTGTAGACCTATCTTCAATAAAAACAATTTTCTGCAATATGCAATACTATTCGTAAATTTATTTTTGTAAAAACTGGTACATAAATAACTTACCGGGGAAGTTTTTGATCCATGTCAGCGATGATAAAAGCGTGTACTGCCATTGCTGCTACATTAAGCTTAAATTCTTCTCTGTCGATTATATCAATAACATCGGCACCGGTATGGTGATACCAGAAGTATTTTTCCCTCTCCACAACAAGTCCCATCCCGGGAACGCGGTCTCGTATGAGAGGACTGATATCGGCTCCGCCTCCGCCACGAAGAATTTCACCTGCTTCAATTGGTTCCAGAAGGGTTGCGATACTTCTCAAAATTTCAAGCGCCTCATCTGAACCTGTAAAACCAAAGCCCAGCGGTTTAAAAACACCACTGTCCGATTCAATAGCAAGAACATGGTTTTCGAGGCCTTCTTCTTTGGCCAGCTCATGATATTTACGTGCACCCCGTAATCCATTTTCTTCATTTGTCCACAAAACAACACGAATGGTTCTCTTCGGTGTTAATCCAAGTTTTCTGATGAGCCGTGCTGCTTCCCAGGCGACAAAACAACCGCCTGCATCATCCATAGCTCCCTGGCCAATATCCCATGAATCGATATGTCCGCCTATTGTGATAATCTCGTTCGGGAATTCGCTGCCTTTGATTTCTGCAATCACGTTACGTGACTCTTTTTCAGGCAGGGATTCCGCTTCCATATAGAGATGAACCTGAATTTCTTCACCCCGGTCATACATTCGCTGTAAAAAATTTGCATCTTCAACGGTGATAGCCGCATGGGGAATCGGATCTATTCCTTCCTGGTAACTGGAATTGCCTGTGTGCAGGGTTTGCATCGAAAATGGAGTCACAGACCTTACAAGGGAAGCAGCTGCCCCAGCACGGGATGCATAAACCGCGCCTTGTGTTCGATACTGCACGGTTTCTCCATATGTCGTAAACGGTACGTTGAAAAGAACAATATTCCCTTCAACAGTGTCTTGCTTTTGGGCAAGTTCCTCAAAACTTTGAACAACAACTACTTTGGCAGTGATCCCGGTATCGGGAGTGGCAATACTGTTTCCGAGGCCAATTATGGGAAGATTTCTTTCGTATGGGAGAATTAACCTTGCATGTTCATTTCCTCGTACCCAGTGAGGCACCATCACAGATTGAGTGGTTACCCGGTCAAAATTATCCTCTTTCATTTTGTCAATCACCCAATCGATTGAATTTTCAAGCATATCCGATCCGGATAGCCGGGTGGGAAAATAATCAACAAAATGGGTTAATCTTTCAAATCCCGAATTATCGGAAAGAGACGAGTCAATGATTGTTCTGGATAAAGTCTGATATTCCGGAGGTTCAAAATCTTGGGCTTCAACAGGCCCGGAAAAAGTGGATATCAAAAGAAGAGTAAGTAAAAATTGTTTCATAAAGTGGTTTATTACATTCTGAATATTGCTATAGGGTGATGTTAATATGCAGGACAGGATAAACAAAAAAAGCGATAGTTAACTATCGCTTTTTACATTTCTTAATAAGAATTTTTGACTGATGGCTAATCCATCGACATGGGGTTATTCCGGGAGATATCCTGATACATCAGATATTCTTCAGGAGTTGTATCGGCAAACAGAAAATTCAAGGGATCGATGGGTTTGCTGTTTAATTTCACTTCGTAATGAAGGTGCGGCCCCGAAGACATGCCGCTGTTACCGGTAAATGCGACAAGATCACCGCGCTGTACCTTCGACCCTTTTTTAATACCTTCGGCAAAGCCGGAAAGGTGAGCATATCTCGTCTCATAACCGTATCCGTGATCAATAACCAGAAGAAGGCCATATGTACCATTGCGACCGGCAAATTTAACAGTTCCGTCTCCGGTACTGAAAACATCAGTTCCGATATCAGCTCTAAAATCCAGGCCTTCATGAAATCTGCGATATTTTAAAACAGGATGCATTCTCATGCCATACCCGCTGAGAAGAATCCCGGATACAGGTTTAATAGCCGGCAAATGGCTAAGTTTTTCCTGGTTCTGATTGTAGTAATACTTAATTTCATCAAAAGATAATTTTTGAATATTGATCTTGCGTTCAAGATTATCAAGCTGACTTGAGGTCCAGCGCAGAATCTCAGAAGCTTCACTGCTGTATACATCAAAATCTTCATATGGATCGGCACCGCCGGTTCCTTTTAGCCGTTCATCGTAGGGGATGGGTTCCATCCCGAGAACAGAACGATACATCTCATTGTCAAGTCCGGCAATCTCTTCTACTTGTTCTTCCATCTGAATGATGGCAGATTTTGTCTCTTCGAGCTGTTCAATAAGTATTTTATTTTCGGAGACAAGAGCCAATTCGGATGGACTGCCAACGTAATTGGAAAGAAGAGAAAGGCCTATTGTAGAGACTATAACCCCGTTAATTATCCAAATGCAGGCTGTATAGAGAATCTGTTCTTTTTTACTGTATGAAACAGGAACAAATTCGCAGGTTTGTTCGTCGTAATAAAAGTGATTTTTAAAAGACATAATAAGATTTTGTAGAGAATACTCAAATCGCAGATCAAACTATTAATCTTTTCTTATATATAAAAGAGAGATATAGATCTATTTTGTTACTCAAAATCTCCTTCAAAATAGTCAATTGCTCTTCGGGGGATGTCTGTCCGTGATTTTTTTCCAGCTATATGGGCTTTAATCTTTTCCTGAAATGCTTTGGCCGCGTTATAACCGTAGTGCTTTAGCAGGTAGTTCATAGCTATAACTTCGGCAATTACAGTTATGTTTTTTCCGGGGGTGATAGGCAGATGGATAAGTGGAATTTCAGTATCGAGTACGCGCACAGAATCATTGTCAAGGCCGGTACGCTCAACATCGGAGGTATCCTGCCACAGAGTTAGTTCAAGTACTACTTCAAGTCTTTTCTGGTATCTGATGGAGCGGATACCAAACATAGACATCACATCAACAATCCCCAGGCCACGGATTTCCATAAAGTGTTTATTCATCTCATTGGCGGAAGCCATAAGAATATTACTCTTCTTTGTGAGCATCACAACATCATCTGCTACGAGCCTGTGCCCCCGTTCAACGAGATCGAGTGCCACTTCACTTTTGCCGATTCCAGATTTTCCGGCAATCAGAATTCCTATGCCATACACATCTACCATAGAGCCGTGAACCATGGTTTGCAGTGCAAACTGATCTTCAAGAAACTCCTGAAGAAGCGACATGAATTTTGTTGTTTCAAGCGATGTTTTGAAGAGAGGAATACCCGCTTTTTGTGTCAGCTTAATTAAATGAGCCGGCAGGTCATTGCTGTCCGTTAAAAATATTACGGGTACATTAAAATCTACCACATTTTGAAATGAACGATATTGTTCATCTTCACTCATATTTTCAAGATACTGACACTCAGTGTTCCCTAATATTTGCACACGCTGATAGGTAAACAACTTCACGTATCCGGCCAAAGCAAGGCCGGGTCTGTGAAGATCTACTTCGGTTATATATCGATTTTTGCAAGCCGATTCTGCAGCACAGGCTGTGATTTCTATGTTGACATTATCCCTTAGTTTTTCAACTAAAAAAGCTACATCTATCTTTTCCTTCCGGGGTATGGGCTGATGGTCTTGTATGGGCATGGCGTAATATCTGGAAAAGAATTACATATGTTTAAATCTCTTCTCTTTATATTTTCTTATTTGTCTGACGATATTATCAACAGCAATATTTACAGCTTGTTCGTAAGTGGGAGCACTTTCTGAGGCTCTCAATAATACCTGGGGAACTTTCACATTGAAATCAGCCTTTGCCGGATTTTCATCATCGTCTGTTGGTTCCAATACGATATCGCAAGCAATTATTTTATCATAGAATTGTTGAAATTTCTCGATAGAGTTAAGCGCATGATTTTTCAGATCTGTGCTTGCGTCAAAATGCCGTGCTGTGAATGTGGTCTTCATGTTTCCTCCTTTAATTTTTATTATTTAGCTCTTGGATGAGCCTGTTCGTATACATTTTTTAATCTTTCTACACTTGTATGAGTGTAAATTTGGGTTGCGGCTAAATTCGCATGACCCAGAAATTCTTTTATAATCCGGATATCCGCTCCTGCATCAAGCATGTGGGTGGCAAAACTGTGCCGTAAAACATGAGGGCTTTTCTGGGTAACTTCACTCTCCGCCATCAATTGCTTTTTCACAAGCTTCTGTACAGCCCTGGGGTATATTCTGTGTCCTCTTGAAGCAAGAAAGAGTGCATTTTTTGCATCATGATCTGTTCTTGAAGAATATAGTTTATGCCTTGTTTGCAGATGTTCTTTTAATGAGGACAAGGCTTTTGTACCCAAAGGTATAATCCTCTGTTTGCTTCCTTTTCCGGTTACCTTTACCTGCTTTGAATGAAAATCAATGTCGTCAATATCCAGGTTCACAAGCTCACTAAGCCGCATTCCTGTGCAGTAAAACAGTTCCAGGATAGCTTTTAACTGTGAATTACGAGGCGTGGAACATTCAATATTGTCAATCATTCTGCGGATATCATCAGAATTGACAGTTTCGGGCAGCTTCTTATCTTTCTTGGGTACAATAAGTAAGTGTGCAGGATTCTTTTGAATGTAACCACGTTTAAAGCAATATTTAAAAAACGAACGAACAGAAGCAACTTTTCTTGCGATTGAACTTTTTTTCAATCCATCCTCTGTCAGTTTGCCAAGCCACAATCGAATCAATAATCTGTCAATTTTATGAAGGTCAGCCGAAAGGTCTGGCGTTCCGACATTCTCCTTACAAAACTCTTCAAATTGTTCTAAATCCGTTCTATACGATAAAATGGTATGCGGGGAAGCATTTTTTTCAATCTCTAAATATTTTATGTATTTGAGGATGATATCGTACATATATTTTAATAATAATAATTTATAGCCTAAAAGAAAGGGATTATTCTATTAAAAAATTACAGGCCTGTTCAGAATCACAGAATTAAACATTTGAACATACAGATTTTTTATGGATTTATATTTCTCTTTCTTTCCACTTTATCTTTCGCCGTGTCAAATAGTCAAATACTGTTGTGAGGGCCAGAAACTGAAACCACATCACGCCAACAGGATGAGTGAATGCGTAAAACGGGTTCCATCTTTGCCACAATGCAATGATCAATCGCTGAAGCAGAATCATTGTAATGGCAGCAACTGAAAGTTCAAACCAAACCCGGTTATTCATAATCAGTGACGCGGGGAGTATGATAAAGGGAAGGATAAAAACTGCAAAATGTAATAGTGATGAAAAAGTAAATAGTGAAAGGTTATAATCGAAACCGGCGAAAAAGTTTTTTCTGAATCCCTGGAACATCTGAGATTGACTGCTGTACATCCTGCACGTAATCGTATTCTGGCCGGTGTACATGCGCATGGTGAAACCGGCTTCATTGATTTTTTTGGCAAGTTTCACATCTTCAACAATTTCTGATTTTACCGGGACGTGTCCGCCAATCCGGTGGTACGCTTTCCGTTTAAAAGCAATGCACTGGCCGTTTGCTGCCGAAAAGAGAGATGATACACGTGAATAGATAGATTGAGGCATAAGCCTGGGTTTTTTGTAGGCATAATAGGTGGGTAATAGTGTCAAAAGTGTGTAGTAAACGATCGGCATTACCGTCTTTTCCCACCACGTCCGATAAATCTGGTGAGGCCAGACCGTAATCATATCTGTTTTGTGCTTTGTAAAGGCAGCCGAAGCTGAGAGAAGCATACCCGGTTTTAAAACGGTATCCGCATCCAGAAAAAGCAGTATTTGGCCGGAAGCTTTCTCACCAAGCTGCTGACATGCCCACGACTTTCCCAGCCATCCCGGCGGACGCCCGGATCCTTTTAAGGGAATTATCAAATCAGGGTATTGATCTTTAAAAGAGTTAAGGATAACCGGTGTGCTATCTTCAGATTGATCATCCAGTATCAATACTTCAAAATCGGGATATTTTTGAACGACGATACTTGTTAAAAGCCCGGAAATTGTATCTTCTTCATTTCTTGCCGGAATACAAACGGAGATTTTGGGATGTTGTCTTTCCTCCTTTTTGTCACTTGCAGGCAATTCAGTCAGATAAAAACGATTGTGAACAAGAATTGCTGACGTAACGAGTAAGTACAAAAGTACAAAGAGCAATAGCCAGCTGATTATTATTTCAAACATTGATGCGCAGATTGATCAGTACAATTTTTTGTAGAATATAGGGATTCTGATCAGATGATAAATTAAATTCGAAAAGATTCGTTCGCACGGGACCCGTGGCATTTTCAAAAAAGATATTTTCTTTGACCTGCCTGCTTCCTATATTTACAACTTCAGATACTAATGCCCGGATGGCGGAATTGGTAGACGCGCCGGATTCAAAATCCGGTGGTGGCGACATCGTGGGGGTTCGAGTCCCCCTCCGGGTACTTAAAAAAGTATACATTATTACTTTATATTTTGATAGGCCGTGATTTAGTGAATAATCAAATTTTTCATAGTAAAATAAAGTGCAGATTTAGTTGATTTTATTGCCTTTTCTTTGTTCTCCTGAACGATAAGACAAACTCCTTCCAACTCTCTCAGGATCCCTAATATTTCATCATCTTTTTAGTGAATATTTTGTCATTTTTAAGCATAAAAGAAGTTCCGTTTCAAAATCAGAAAAAGTGCGGTTTAGCTAAGAACTTTATCCATAATTCATCAAGCTGCTGGCTGGATAGTTTGCCTGTGATCAGAATTTTCCAAAACGAATTGAAAAACGGGCGTTTACATTACAATACGGAGTAGGCGGCAAAAATTTGCCCGTTGATCTGTTCCATAAACGATGAGCAGACTACGGCCCAAAAATAACTTCAGCATGCGTACCTGTGAGTCAAATAACTCCTGTACCTTCCTGCAGAGAGGTGTGGTGGGTAATATTTTATCTGCATATATTCCTTGAGACGAGTATCTCAAAGGCCTGTGCATCCATCGATTGATTAAGAAAAATCACAATAAGCTAAATGACAATGAAATGGATAAAAGAGTTTTAAAAATGATGACTATTGGGATTTTTCTGATTTTTACTTCATGTCAGAATAATTCAGAAGAGGAAAAAATTATGAGTGTAAATGGCTATCTATATTCAGATAATATGGGTGTGACCCTAAGCCATGAGCATGTTCTGGTAGACTGGATAGGTGCCGACAGTACCGGCTATCACCGATGGAACCGCGAAGATGTTGTGGAAAGAGTACTGCCGTTTTTTCTTCAGGCAAAAGAGCTGGGAGTAAGTACAGTGATTGAATTTACACCTGCCTATCTGGGCCGCGACCCTTTTATTTTACTGAAATTATCAAGGCTTTCGGGTATACAGATTATTACAAATACCGGCTATTATGGAGCTGTTGATAACCGTTTTATGCCCGGTTGTGCTTTTGATGAATCAGCAGATGAAATTGCCCGGCGATGGATTGACGAATTTAAAAATGGAATTAATGGCAGTGAGCTACGTCCGGGATTCATAAAAATATCTGTGGCAGAAGAAGTTTCTCTTTCTAGATTACACCAAAAAATTGTGAACTCTGCTATTAAAACACATCTCGAAACAGGCATGGTCATTGCATCTCATACTATTGGCGATATTCCTGCTATGGAACAAATTGAACTGTTGGAGGCCGGCGGAATTTCTCCGGATGCCTGGATCTGGACCCATGCGCAAACAGGCTCGCTCGAGGCTAATAAAGAAGTTGCTTCAAAAGGTGCGTGGATAGGTCTTGATAACGTTCATTTCAACCCGGATCATGACGAGAATGAAACCGGGTCCATATCCTGGTATGCAAATCGTATCAATCAACTCAAAGAAGAAGGATTACTTGACAGGGTGTTGATTTCCCATGATGCCGGATGGTATGACCCCGACGAAGAAAATGGCGGAGATTTTCGCGGCTATACGGATGTTTTTGAATATTTATTACCTGAATTGGCAGAACTGGATTTTTCGGAAGAGGAGATTGCTCGGCTTCTTGTTAAAAATCCCAAAGAAGCATTCAGCATTCGTATCAGGACGGATTAAGAAGAGCATGCAACATCTGAAAACACCTGAGATATCTTGAAATAAATCTGATATCTTTCTCCTCATACATTTTAATATGAACATTTTCTGAAAATAATTATGATTGAACGCTATTCCCGGCCTGAAATGTCAAATCTCTGGACAGAAGAAAATCAATTTCAAGCATGGCTTGAGGTGGAACTTGCTGCCTGTAAAGCCTGGAGCAAGCTGGGGAAAATTCCATCCGAAGACGTGGATTTGCTTTATGAAAATGCCTCCTTTGATGTTGAGAGAATCAAACAGATTGAAAAAGAGACCCGCCACGATGTGGTTGCTTTTACACGATCGGTTTCAGAAAGCCTCGGGCCTGAAAAAAAATGGGTGCACTACGGGTTAACATCTACGGATGTTGTTGATACGGCAAACGGGTATCGGCTTAAGCAGGCAAATGAAATTCTGAGGTCTGGCATCGAAAAGATGATCGAAGTTCTTGCTGAAAAGGCAAGAGAGCATAAAAATACCATCATGATGGGCCGCACGCATGGTGTACACGCGGAACCAACTACGTTTGGGCTGAAGTGTGCCCTTTGGTATGCCGAGATGAAAAGAAATCAAACCCGGTTCGAATTTGCTGCCTCGGATGTTGAATTCGGAAAATTGTCGGGAGCTGTTGGCACCTTCGCAAATATTCCGATAGAAGTGGAAGAGTTAACGTGTGAAGAACTTGGATTGAAACCGGCACCCATATCCACGCAGACTCTTCAGCGCGATCGCCATGCAAATTACATGGCCGTATTAGCTTTAATCGGCTCATCACTGGAAAAAATGGCTGTAGAAATCCGTCACCTGCAGCGAACTGAACTTCGGGAAGCTGAAGAATTTTTCAGAAAGGGACAAAAGGGGTCATCAGCAATGCCGCATAAACGAAATCCGGTGAGTTCAGAGAATATTAGCGGATGCTCCAGGGTTTTGCGGGGGTATATGATGTCGGCTTATGAAAATATTCCCCTCTGGCACGAAAGGGATATTTCACACTCGTCCGTAGAGCGCATTATTCTTCCTGATTCAACCATTTTACTGGATTATATGCTGAACAGATTTGCAGTGGTTATGGAAAAACTGGTTGTCTATCCCGGAAATATGAGGGAGAATATGGAAAAAACACACGGGTTGGTTTTTTCACAGCGGTTGTTGTTAATGCTTATTGATAAAGGACTTTCGAGAGAGGAGGCGTATGACACTGTCCAGCCTATGGCGATGAAAGCATGGGGAGAGAAAATCGCATTTCATGAATTAGTAAGCAGCAGTAAAGTAGTTAAAAAATATCTGGACCCGGCTGAGATTGAGAATGCATTTGACCTGAATCACCACACCCGGCGGGTGGATCAAATTTTCGAACGCGTAGGCCTATGATCTTTTTTTAAATATCATATTTAGTGTGTGACAGTAGGGTGTCACCCTGGGATATTATACTGCATTTGAACATTAATTAAAAGGAATACAATTATGACAAATGCAGTAATAAAAACAAGAAGTCGGTCTTTTGCAGAACCTGTTCTCAGAAAAGTTTTACGTGAGGCTTCAAAAGAACACAGAAATTTGACGGAAGCTTTCAAATTGCTTGGATGGAGCCAGCTTCCTGATGAACTGAAAATGGCAATCAAAGATGACATTCTGGCTTATATGAATGAATTAGAGGGAAATTATTCTACATGCGATCCATTTGTCGTAAAACGAAGAAAAAGCGTTTTCTTCTGGGTGCAATCTTACCTCAATGGTATTTGTTCACTTGAAACAGCGATCAAAACACTGAAGATTACCCCGCTTTGAAGCTATAAAGATTGTGTAAAATTTAAATGGGAGAGAGGGAGAAGTTCGGGAACATTTTTTTTATCTTAATTGAAATGTAAACGAAACGATTTTCTCCCCATGCAAAACAATTCCCCGTTCGGAAAAATTACACGGCAGGGCCTCACGTATGATGATGTGCTGCTTGTGCCCAATTATTCACAGATTCTTCCCAGAAGTGTAGATCTTTCTGTTGAGTTAACACCATCTCTAACGCTCAATATTCCTGTAATCAGTGCTGCTATGGATACAGTATCTGAATACCGGCTTGCGATTGCGCTGGCTCGTGAGGGTGGCATTGCAATTCTGCATAAAAATATGACGATTGAGGAACAGGCTGAGCAGGTAAGACTTGTAAAGCGCAGCGAAAGCGGAATGATTGTAGACCCGGTTACTTTACCGCCTTCCGCTACTGTAAAAGATGCCAGGGCGTTGATGCAAAAACATAAAATTGGCGGGATACCGATTGTGGAGAAGGATGATAAACTGATCGGCATCGTTACGAACCGTGATCTGCGTTTTGAACATTATGTTGACAAGCTGTTAAGCAGTATTATGACAAAAGAAAACCTGATAACAGCTGAAGAAGGTACAAACCTGGAAGAGGCGGAGGAGATACTGCAGCAGTATAAAGTTGAAAAACTACCCATTGTCGATAAAAACAATAAACTCGTAGGGCTCATCACATTCAAAGACATTGAAAAGAAAATGAACTTTCCCAATGCCTGTAAAGATGAAATGGGGAGGTTGCGGGTGGGTGCAGCGGTTGGCGTTACTCCGGATACTATGGACAGGGTAAGCGCTCTTATTGATTCCGGTGTGGATGCAATCACAGTGGATACCGCACACGGACATTCCAAAGGTGTATTGAACACTGTGGGTATGATTAAGAAAAAGTTTAAGGACCTGACTCTGATTGGCGGTAATATTGCCACGAAAGAGGCCGCGGAAGCTCTGCACAGGGCTGGTGCTGATGTCGTAAAAGTAGGTGTTGGCCCGGGTTCAATTTGCACAACTCGAGTTGTTACAGGAGTCGGGGTTCCGCAGCTTTCGGCCGTTATGGAAATAGCTGAGTACACACAAAAAAACGGACTCGGACTGATTGCTGACGGTGGTATTAAGCAAACAGGTGATATCCCGAAAGCAATCGCCGGAGGGGCGGAAGCGGTCATGATGGGATCGATGTTTGCAGGAGTTGATGAAAGCCCTGGTGAAACTATTATATATGAATCCCGCAAGTATAAGTCCTACAGGGGAATGGGTAGTATAACCGCCATGTCTAAAGGATCAAAGGACCGCTATTTTCAGGATGTTGAAGATGACCTCAGGAAACTTGTTCCGGAAGGTATTGAAGGCCGGGTTCCCTACAAAGGATACCTGGGGGAAGTTGTCCATCAGATGACCGGCGGACTGAGAGCAGCTATGGGATATGTGGGTGCTGCAACGATTCGAGATCTGCAAAAAGCGGAGTTTGTGCAGATATCAGCAGCAAGTTACAGGGAAAGTCATCCCCATTCCGTTCAGATTACAAAAGAAGCCCCTAATTACTCTGTCAACTGATCATTTATGAAAAGAGTTCTGATTGTTGCCTACTATTTTCCGCCAATGGGGGGCAGCGGTGTGCAAAGGCCATTGGGTTTGGCCAAATATTTGGCTGAATTTGGATGGAAACCTGTCATCATAACCCCTGAACCCGGAATTTATCACACGTTTGATTCAACTCTGATAGACGAAGTTGAATCCAACGGTATCGAAGTTGTCAGAGTTCAAAACGGATCTTTTTTTCAGAGTGCGGGAAATAAAAAGAGAGTCAGGTACAGTGAGGCGAAAGGAAAATTGCTGAGATTGTTTACTTCCTGGTTCATGTTTCCTGATAATAAAAAAGGATGGATCGAACCCGCAGTTGAAAAAGCAATTCAACTTTATAAAAGCGAAGGATATGATGCGGTCTTTTCAACAGGACCACCGTTCAGCAATCACATTATTGCAGCAAAAATAAAAGAGGAGACAGGTGTGCC
>CAZFAJ010000003.1:73879-81350 GCA_964517005.1 uncultured Balneolaceae bacterium
AATCCTGAACTTGCGGAGGATATCGAAATTCATTTCGTCGGATCGGAAGAAAAGGAATATGCAAGGCTTGTAAATTCTTTGGGCTTAAAAGATTTTGTTTTTTTTAAAGGATACAAAAGCCATAAGGAAACGGTTCGGATTTTGCAGCATAGTGATTTACTGCTTTTAATATTGTCAGATAAAACAAGAATGAAAAATGTGACACCCGGAAAAATGTATGAATATTTCGGCACACGAAAGCCGGTTTTGGCATTGGTTCCAAAAGGAGTTTCACGCCATTTGCTGAAAAGATACAAAGCAGCCATGATAGCACATCCGCAAGATGTTTCCATGATATCGCATGAACTTTTAAAATTTTATCAACTTTGGAAAAAAGGAAAACTTCCGCAAGGTGATCAAATCTTTTCAGAAAGTTTTAACCGAAAAAAGCAGGCTAAAAAACTTGCAGGTATTTTAAATTCAGTGATAAAATAATTTTAATCATCTTTACGTAATCCGGTATGTGGGATTTTTTAAAAAAGATATTTTCAAATCGCGATAGGGCCGTTACGGTGGTTGTGCTTGATGAAAATGATCCGGATTCGTCAAGTTCGTTTTCAATAAAATCAGCAGATATGGTCAGCATTATCACTGTAGTTGTTCTGATTTCGGTTTTAGTTACAACACTGCTCTTTTTTGTAACTCCCCTGGGATCTCTTTATCAGCAGCAGCAGGATGAGAGTATTCGCAAGGAAATAATGTCGGTAGCAGAGAGGGTGTCGGTGCTGCAGGATTCACTCTCGGCAAGAGACCGGCAGCTGCAGGATTTAAAAGATGTTATAAAATCAGCATCCGATACTACGTTTACTTCTGGTTCAAATTTATTGCGAGCTGATCGTAACATGAATTCAAATAGTTTGGAATTTATTGATACACCATCTTTCAGTATGGTTTCCACAAATGAAATTATCATGTCGAATTTACTGTCTGATGCTCCGCAATTTCCGTCAAACTATCCAATATCAGGTACTCTTACTCAAGAATATTCGGCCGAAAACGGCCACTATGGAATTGATATTGCAGCCAAGCCGGGCACACCATTTATGTCTGTTGCTGACGGTACGGTTATCAATGCAGAATGGACCATGAATTTCGGATATGTATTATATGTTCAGCATCCGCGCGGAATTGTCAGTGTTTACAAGCACGGTGCAAAAATATCAAAGAAAGAAGGAGACATTGTTCTGAAGGGCGACCTTCTCGGGACGATAGGTGACAAAGGAATCTTAAGCTCCGGTTCACATCTTCACCTGGAAATCTGGAAGGATGGTGTTTCTCAAAATCCCCTAATGTACTTAATCAATTAAATATTATGTTTAACAATAACAAAAAAGAGGATAAGCTGGTGAATTCTACAAATGGTCAGTCTCCTTCATTGAATATGATCAGTGAAGGATCAAAAGTGAAAGGCAATATTCAATCCCAAAATGATATCCGCATTTCCGGAAAAATTGAAGGAGAAGCATCGTCCAAAGGCAAATTGATTATCACCTCTTCGGGTGTTATCGATGGAAATGTAAAAGCTGCTGAGGCAGATATTTCAGGCAATTTAATAGGTGAAATACATATTACAAATCGCCTTACATTGAGAAAAACAGCTAAAATTAACGGCAATATTTATACGAAGACGCTGATAGTTGAGGAAGGTGCAGAAATAAACGGCGATTGCAAAATGGGAACTGAAACACCTTCAAGCAATGGACAGACAACTGAATCGAAAAAACAGACTGTAAAAGTAAAAGACTGAACAATTGATCAATGATCCGGAGGTCAAAAAGTATTTAAAATATCTCTCTTTAGGTGTTGAGATAGCCGCAGGTCTTTGTGTTCCGATTTTGCTTGGTTTGTGGATAGATAGCGTTTGGGAAACAGAGCCCTGGTTTTTGATTGCAGGGGTTCTGATCGGGATCGCCACGCTTTTTGGCATTATTTTCAGAGTCGTTAAAAATACCGGCAGTTCAAATTGAATTTTAAAAAGAAAAGCCTGTTTAGGAAAATTGAATACAAAACCTTTTTAGCAGGGCTCTCTGTTTTAATACTCATATTGTTATTTGCCGCCCGGCAATATACGGTCAGTATTATAATTGGTTATTTTCTGGGCCTGTCTGCAGTTTTATCGCATCTCTTATTTATCAGTTACACAAAAAACCTTGAAGAATCCAAGTTCCAGAAGCTCTATTTCATAAGCATTTTCATACGGTTTTTCATTGTTTGCCTGATCTTTGTTGCTCTTATAATTTTCACAAAAATTGATGAATTGGGGTTTACTGTTAGTTTCATAATTTCGTATATTTTCCATTCTGTAATAGAAATTATTCTGCTAAACAGACAACTGACAAGCCAAAACGAGGAACGGTAAACAGATATAATGATGTATTTTTTGCGCAGTGCCGTGTTCGCTGTATCAGCTTTTTTGATTTTATCACCTTCATTTTTGATTGCCGCAGACTCTACCAACGGTGACGAGGAAGAGAAGATCATCGATGTAATGGGAAAGGTTTCCGATCATGACTACCTTGAAGTGGTTGGTACTAAAATCTATTTACCAAGAATTTTGATTGTTGACGGCGACCTGCATGCCTATTCAACTACCAGCAGTGCTATTCAATCCGGTGAGTTTATCATGGAAGAGGGTGCTCTTGTAAGGGCAGACGGAAAACCCGTTTCACTTGACCTGTCGATTACCTCTCACCTGATGTATGTTTGGTTTGGAATTATTCTTACGTTACTGATAACATTCTGGGCAGCTGCAAAATATAAAAAGGGGATCGGGCTTAGTACTGAACCAAGGGGAGCGGGCCAGAATATTTTTGAGATTGTTTTCATATTTGTCAGAGATGATATAGCAAAGGAGTATATCCCGGAAGATAAATATAAACGCTATGTCGCTTTTCTGTTTGCTGTATTTATGTCGATCTCTTTTATGAATTTATTTGGATTGTTGCCCTGGGGGGTTTCAGCTACGGCAGATTTAACAGTAACGGCTACACTCGCCACAATCACTTTTTTGATCACTCAATTCAGCGGTTCAAAAGATCACTGGAGGCACGTTTTCGCATTTCCCGGTGTTCACCCGCTTGTAAGGATAATTCTTACACCGGTAGAAATACTTGGATTGTTTACTAAACCATTTGCGCTTGCCATACGTCTTTTTGCCAATATGCTTTCCGGAAAGATTATGATCATCAGTATACTTGGTCTTATATTTATTTTTACCGATCTGTTTGGCACAACGCTGGGTCTGACAACCAGCGTATTTGCTGTGGCGCTTACAGCAATGCTTTATATATTGAAAGCTTTTATAGCTCTTTTACAGGCCTACATATTTACACTTCTATCAGGTGTATTTATAGGTATGGCCGCAGAAGAGCATGAACACGAACATGACACAGCAATTGCTGCAGAAACAGCAACTGCACACACATAACAAAAAACAATAAAATACAAAACAACAGGATAAAACTATGGAATTGGGATTATTAGCAGCTGGTATCGGAGCCGGAATCATTGCGATTGGCGCAGGTATTGGCATTGGAATGATTGGTAAAGGCGCAACGGAAAGTATCGCGCGTCAACCTGAAGCTTCAGGCGATATCAGAGGAGCCATGATTCTGACTGCTGCTTTTATCGAAGGTGTAGCTTTGATCGGAGCTATTGTATGTCTGCTTCTTGTGGTTCTTTAATCTAAAAGATCATAAGAGGTGGCAATTATGTACATTTTAGCAGGCGGAGGTATACTCTCCTTTAGCAGTGGTTTTGCAATCTGGGTGGCCATATCAATGGTGGTGTTCCTATTTATTATGTATAAATATGCTGTACCACCTATAATGAGAGCACTGGATGAGAGAGAAAAGAAGATTAAAGAATCTCTTGAGTCCGCTGAAAAAGCTCTGGAAAAAGCCGAAAAAATATCGAAAGATAATGAACAGGCTATAAAAGAAGCTGAAGTAAAAGCTCAAAAAATACGCAAACAGGCAATTGCAGATGCTGAATTGTTGCGTGAGGAACGTATAGAAAAGTCCAGGAACGAGGCTTCTAAAATTCTGGAAGACGCCAAAAATTCTATTGAGCAGGAAAAGAAACGTGCATTATCAGAATTGAGAAAGGAAGTTGCCGAATTGGCAATTAAATCTGCTTCAATAATCCTTGACTCAGAACTTGATAAAGAGAAAAACAAAAAACTTGTTGATAAATTTATCAGCGAATTGCCCAGAAACTAATATTGAACATGATTTCAAAGGCTGCACAAAGATACGCTACATCATTACTTCAGTTCGCTGTTGAAAATGATATCCTTAGCAAAGTTTTTGAAGATATCCGGGATATTCACAATACGTTTGCTGATTCTGATGAGTTAAGACGGTTTTTGAAAAATTCGATCATTTCTCAAAAGAAAAAGAAAGAAGTATTGGACAGTCTTTTTAAGAGCAATGTTCAAGAAGAGACAAACCGGTTTATTTCACTTGTGGTTGATAATGACAGGGAAGCACTGTTTCCGGATATTGTGAAAAGCTTTATCGATCTTTATTATGAACAAAAGGGCATTCTCGAAGTTGGTGTTTTTACAGCTCGAAAATTAAGCGACAATCAAAAAAAAGATCTGAATGATTCTCTTAATTCATACACAGGAAAAACTGTGACTTTATCGATTACAGAAAACCCTGAATTAATGGGGGGACTCGCTGTAAGAATCGAAGACACCGTGATTGACGGAACAGTGAAGCACAAGCTCGATCAGTTGAAAGAAACATTTTTTGAAACAACAGTATAACCAATTAAAAAATTTTAGAACATTTAGAAAATGAGTCAAGTCAGACCTGATGAAGTATCAGCAATACTGCGCAAACAGCTGTCGGGATTCGATAGTGAAACAGATATTTATGATGTAGGAACAATTCTGGAGGTAGGTGATGGCATTGCCAGAGTTTACGGTCTTTCAAAAGTACAGGCCGGTGAACTTGTTACATTACCGGACTCTCTGGATACCGACGGCAATCCGGTTCGCGGAATGGTACTGGATCTGCAGGAAGATAATGTCGGTATCGTTTTATTCGGTTCGCCCAATGCCGTTGAAGAGGGGCACCAGGTAAAGCGTACAAAAACGATTGCCTCCATCGATGTTGGTGATAATCTGACCGGCAGGGTTGTCGATCCACTCGGCAGGCCTGTCGACGGTCAGGGATCAATCACGGGTGACACAATGACCCTGCCTCTCGAACGAAAAGCCCCGGGTGTTATTTACAGAGAGCCTGTGAGTGAACCTCTGCAAACCGGTATTAAAGCCATTGATGCTCTTATCCCGATCGGACGCGGACAGCGTGAATTGATTATCGGGGATCGGCAGACAGGGAAAAGTGCTGTGGTTCTTGATACAATTATCAATCAAAAACAGACACAGGATACCGATAAGCCTGTCTTCTGTATCTATGTAGCAGTTGGGCAGAAAGGCTCAACCGTTGCAGGTATCGTAAATACATTAAAAGAAAACGGTGCAATGGATTACACCATTGTGGTCTCAGCTCCTGCAAGTAGTTCAGCTCCTATGCGCTATATTGCGCCTTTTGCCGGTGCAGCCATTGGTGAGTACTTTCGGGATACAGGCCGTCATGCGCTTGTGATTTATGATGATCTCTCAAAACAGGCTGTTGCGTATCGCGAATTATCTCTGCTCCTGAAAAGGCCGCCCGGACGTGAAGCTTATCCCGGTGATGTATTTTACCTGCATAGCCGCCTTTTGGAGAGAGCCGCCAAAATTATCGATAATGACAATGTAGCCTCTCAGATGAATAATATACCTGAGCCGCTAAAGCCAAAAATCAAAGGAGGCGGATCTCTGACAGCATTACCTATTATAGAGACTCAAGCCGGTGATGTTTCAGCGTATATTCCAACAAATGTTATTTCAATTACTGACGGCCAGATTTTCCTCGATACGGATCTGTTTAACTCGGGGGTAAGGCCGGCCATCGATGTTGGTATATCCGTATCCCGGGTAGGTGGTGCCGCCCAGGTTAAGTCAATGAAAAAGCTTTCGGGAACACTGAAACTTGATCTTGCTCAGTATCGTGAGCTGGAAGCTTTTGCGAAGTTCGGTTCTGATCTGGATCCAGCTACTCAAAGGCAAATTAAACGGGGTGAACGCACGGTTGAACTTATGAAACAGGGCGAGTACAAGCCTTTGCCGGTTCAAGATCAGGTAGCACTTTTGAAAATTAACAATGAAGGTTTACTGGATAAGCTGGATGTTGAAATGATCTCTGAGTTTGAAGAATCATACCTTGAAACCATAAATGCTAAATTCAGCAAAAAGATGGAAAATCTTGGAGAGAGTGGCGTTCTCGATGATGAATTTGGCGATGAAATGACTGAAACAGCAAAAGTTATCATTGATCAAATTCTTTCAACTGTAGAAGAAGCTTAAATTATGCCAAATCTTCGGGATATACGGAATCGAATCTCTTCGATTAACAATACGCAGCAAATTACCAAAGCCATGAAAATGGTAGCTGCGGCTAAATTGAGAAAAGCACAGGACCGAATGATTGAAACAAGGCCCTATGCTTTGGAATTGAATAAAGTAGTGGCCCGTTTGGTTGCGAATTCATCCGGAGATCAGGAACTGTTAAGAAAGCCTGAATTTGAAAACCGGTTTCTCTTTGTTGTAATAGGATCTGATAAAGGCTTGTGCGGAGCTTTTAATAATAATCTTTTCAAGGAAGTTGAGGCTAAATTGAAAAGTGATTATGAAAATTATTTAACTGATGGCAAGATTGATATCATTGCGATCGGGAAGAAAGCCGAAGCCTATTTCAAAAAAAGAAAATATTCGGTGATCAAATCCTATCCCGGTTTTTTTGACGATCTCAGATTCGAGGAATCCAAACGAATTTCAACGGATTTTACCCGTTCATTTACAGAAGGAATCTATGATGGCGTATTCCTGGCATACAACGAATTTGTTTCTGTCATATCTCAAAACCGAATGATTGACAGAATCTTGCCTATTGATCCTGAAACCCTGTTGGATTCGGATGATGAAATTGAATCACATATTGATTATATTTTTGAGCCTGATGTTGAGACTATTTTGGATGAGATTTTGCCAAAGCATATAAATATTCAGCTATGGAAAGCTGTGTTGGAATCAAATGCATCTGAACAGGGCGCCAGAATGGCTGCTATGGATAATGCAACAGAGAATGCAAAAGAATTAAAAGAAGAATTGCAGCTAAAATATAACCAGGCACGTCAAAGTGCTATCACGACTGAAATTTCGGAGATTGTATCAGGTGCTCAGGCTCTTGAAGAAACATAACCGGAGGGATGGCAGAGTGGTCGAATGCGGCGGTCTTGAAAACCGTTGAGGCGCAAGTCTCCGGGGGTTCGAATCCCTCTCCCTCCGCACAATAAAAAACCCCGATAAGGGGTTTTT